>NZ_JBGLRL010000018.1:0-89830 GCF_041402505.1 Aeromonas sp. S2(2024) | reverse complement strand
CTCAACCGCTTTCTCGAGTCAAGCCTTATTTTTAAAGGCTTTTCGAGGTTATCAACCAGGTTGTTTGCGTTGCCGCTTGCCCTGTCGATGGAGGCGCATTATAGGGAGCTGAAATTTTTTGGCAAGCAGATAATTGCAAAAAAATGGCTTTCACCAACCGTTCGCTCATAAAGCCACCAATGCGCGTGTTAAGCGAACGAAATCAGCCCGCGACAGGCGCTGAAATGGCAAAATCGTGCAGATTGTCATAAACGGTATCAGCCAGCGTATTGCCCTCATCGGTCACTGCCTTGCCGGTGCGCACCATCACCTTGTGTCCGACCCCAGCATTGATGGCCGCTTTCAGGTCGGAAGACTTGTCACCCACCATATAAGAACGTGCCATGTCGATGCCGAGCTCCTGTTGCGCCAACAGCAGCATACCGGGTGCAGGCTTGCGGCAATCGCAGGGTGCACCATGATCCGGATGATGAGGACAGAAATAGATACCATCGAGATCCACATCCCGATCGGCCAGTGACCAGTCCATCCACTCCGTCAGGTTCATGAAGTCGTCTTCACTGAAGTAACCGCGGGCGATGCCAGATTGGTTGGTGACCACGATCAGCAGGTAGCCCTTCTTCTTCAACAGTTGCAGGGCTTCGATCACCCCGGGCAGGAAATGGAAGTCGTCTACCTGGCTGACATAACCTGTGTCTTCGTTGATAACACCGTCACGATCCAGAAAAATGGCGGGCTTGCTCACTGGGGACTACCTCAATAAATGATTTTGCAGAGTATCTCATAGGGCATAAGACCCAAAAAGAAAAAGGGGCAGCCGAAGCCACCCCTTTTATGTGTGCAGATAGCGAATCGATTAAGCGATTACGCTAGCAACAACACCAGCACCTACGGTACGGCCACCTTCACGGATAGCGAAACGCAGGCCGTCGTCCATCGCGATCGGCGCGATCAGGGTAACAACCATTTTGATGTTGTCGCCTGGCATGACCATCTCTACGCCTTCCGGCAGCTCGATGGTACCGGTCACGTCGGTAGTACGGAAGTAGAACTGCGGACGGTAGCCCTTGAAGAACGGGGTATGACGACCACCTTCTTCTTTGGACAGCACGTACACTTCAGATTCGAACTTGGTGTGCGGCTTGATGGAGCCCGGCTTGGCCAGTACCTGACCACGCTCTACGTCTTCACGCTTCACGCCACGCAGCAGGGCGCCAACGTTCTCACCGGCACGACCTTCGTCCAGCAGTTTGCGGAACATTTCAACACCGGTACAGGTGGTAGAAACGGTGTCTTTGATACCGACGATTTCAACGGTCTCGCCAACTTTAACGATACCGCGCTCTACACGACCGGTAACTACGGTACCACGGCCAGCGATGGAGAAGACGTCTTCGATAGGCATCAGGAACGGCAGGTCAATGGCACGCTCCGGCTCCGGGATGTAGGTATCCAGGTGGTGAGCCAGCTCAATGATCTTCTCTTCCCATGCAGCGTCGCCTTCCAGCGCTTTCAGCGCGGAACCACGTACTACCGGCAGGTCATCACCCGGGAAGTCGTACTCGGTCAGCAGTTCACGAACTTCCATCTCGACCAGTTCGAGCAGCTCTTCGTCGTCTACCATGTCGCACTTGTTCATGAACACGATCATGTACGGGATACCAACCTGGCGACCCAGCAGGATGTGCTCACGAGTTTGCGGCATCGGGCCGTCAGTCGCGGCTACTACCAGGATCGCGCCGTCCATCTGGGCAGCACCGGTGATCATGTTCTTAACGTAGTCGGCGTGACCCGGGCAATCTACGTGGGCGTAGTGGCGGGTAGCAGTGTCGTATTCTACGTGGGAGGTGTTGATGGTGATACCACGCTCACGCTCTTCCGGTGCCTTGTCGATCTGGTCGAAGGCGAAAGCTTTACCACCGAAGTGCTTGGCCAGCACGTTGGTGATGGCGGCGGTCAGGGTGGTTTTACCGTGGTCAACGTGGCCGATGGTGCCGACGTTTACGTGCGGTTTATTACGCTCAAATTTTTCTTTAGACACGACGTAGTCCTTCTAGGTTAAACCCGCCTACCGTCGTAGGCGGGGAATCATAAATTACTTGGATTTGCGCTCTTCGATCACGGCCTGGGCGACGTTAGTCGGGGCATCGTGATACTTGGCGAATTCCATGGCGTAGGAAGCGCGACCCTGGGTAGCGGAACGCAGGGCAGTCGCATAACCGAACATCTCGGCCAGCGGCACGAGAGCACGAACGATCTTGCCGGACGGGCCGTCTTCCATACCTTCGATCAGGCCACGACGACGGTTCAGGTCACCGATGACGTCGCCCATGTAATCTTCCGGAGTCTCAACTTCTACTTTCATGATCGGTTCGAGCAGAACCGGGTTGGCTTTCATGAAGCCAGCCTTAAAGGCCATGGAAGCAGCGATTTTGAACGCCAGTTCGGAGGAGTCGACATCGTGGTAGGAACCGAAGTGCAGACGCACACCCAGATCCATGACCGGATAGCCTGCCAGCGGGCCGGACTTCAGCTGCTCACGGATACCCTTGTCAACACCCGGGATGAACTCACCAGGAATGACGCCGCCCTTGATGTCGTTAACGAACTCGTAGGCTTTGCCTTCTTCCAGCGGGTACATGTCGATCACAACATGACCGTACTGACCACGACCACCGGACTGCTTGGCATGCTTGCCTTCGATGTCCTTGACGGTATTGCGGATGGTTTCACGGTAGGCAACCTGCGGCTTACCTACGTTGGCTTCAACCTTGAACTCGCGACGCATACGGTCAACGATGATGTCCAGGTGCAGCTCACCCATACCGGCGATGATGGTTTGGCCAGATTCTTCGTCAGTCCATACGCGGAAAGACGGATCTTCCTGCGCCAGACGGCCGAGAGCCAGACCCATCTTCTCTTGGTCAGCCTTGGTTTTCGGCTCAACCGCGATGGAGATTACCGGCTCCGGGAATTCCATACGCTCGAGGATGATCGGCGCTTTTTCGTCACACAGGGTGTCACCAGTGGTCACGTCTTTCAGACCGATGGCAGCGGCGATGTCGCCTGCGCGAACTTCTTTGATCTCTTCACGCTTGTTGGCGTGCATCTGAACGATACGGCCAAAACGCTCGCGCTTCTCTTTGACAGAGTTCAGTACGGAGTCACCGGAGTTAACCACACCGGAGTAAACGCGGAAGAAGGTCAGGTTGCCTACGAACGGGTCGGTAGCAATCTTGAATGCCAGAGCAGAGAACGGCTCGTCATCGGAAGCGTGACGCTCGTCCTTGGTCTCGCCATCCAGCTTCAGACCGTCGATGGCTGCTACGTCGGTCGGAGCCGGCAGATAGTCAACCACGGCATCCAGCATGGCCTGTACGCCCTTGTTCTTGAACGCAGAGCCACAGGTAACCAGGATGATTTCGTTGTTCAGAACACGCTGACGAAGAGCTTTCTTGATCTCTTCTTCGGTCAGTTCTTCACCACCCAGGTATTTTTCCATCAGATCTTCAGACGCTTCAGCAGCGGCTTCAACCAGGTTCATGCGCATTTCTTGCGCTTGTTCCAGCAGCTCGGCCGGGACGTCTTCGTAATCGAAAGACACACCCTGGTCAGCTTCGCTCCAGTTGATGGCTTTCATCTTGACCAGGTCGATAACGCCCTTGAAGTTCTCTTCTGCACCGATGTTCAGTTGCAGGGGAACCGGCACGCCTTTCAGACGGGTCTTGATGTGCTCAACGCAGCGCAGATAGTTGGCGCCGGTACGGTCCATCTTGTTGACGAACGCGATACGGGGAACCTTGTACTTGTTAGCCTGACGCCATACGGTTTCAGACTGTGGCTGTACGCCACCTACGGCACAGTACACCATCACGGCGCCGTCCAGAACACGCATTGAACGCTCTACTTCGATAGTAAAGTCAACGTGGCCCGGGGTATCGATGATGTTGATACGGTGCGGTTGGAACTGTTTACCCATACCGGACCAGAAAGCGGTGGTCGCGGCGGAGGTGATGGTGATACCACGCTCTTGTTCCTGTTCCATCCAGTCCATGGTGGCGGCGCCATCGTGAACTTCACCGATCTTGTGACTTACACCGGTGTAAAACAGAACGCGCTCGGTAGTAGTAGTCTTACCGGCGTCGATGTGAGCGGAGATACCGATGTTACGATAACGCTCAATGGGGGTTGTACGAGCCATTGTCATCCTCTTACTAGGAGCGTACCCCTAGATAACTGAAGGTGCGCAGAGCCTGAAGGCCCTGCGCAGGCGGATTACCAGCGGAAGTGAGCGAAAGCCTTGTTCGCTTCAGCCATACGGTGAACGTCTTCACGTTTCTTGACAGACGAACCCTTATTGTCAGCGGCATCCAGCAGCTCGCCAGCCAAACGCTGAGCCATTGATTTTTCACCACGTTTACGAGCGGCATCAACCAACCAGCGCATTGCCAGGGCATTGCGACGAACCGGACGAACTTCTACCGGTACCTGATAGGTTGCACCACCGACGCGACGAGATTTAACCTCGACCGCCGGACGAATGTTGTCCAGAGCGACTTCGAACAGGGCCAGGTGCTCTTTGCCAGATTTGGTGGCAATGATGTCCAGGGCGCCATAAACGATGGCTTCTGCAACAGATTTCTTACCGTCAACCATTACTACGTTGACAAATTTAGCCAGCAGCTCTGATCCGAACTTGGGATCCGGCAGGATTTTACGCTGACCAACAACACGACGTCTTGGCATTTTAAATTCTCCGTAACTTCAGGGGTTACCCAAAACTAGAAAGTTATCTAACTAGAAACGAATTAACGTTTGGCCTTACTTAACGGAGAACCATTAAGCTTTCGGACGCTTCACACCATACTTGGAGCGAGCCTGCTTACGGTCTTTAACACCGGCACAGTCCAACGCACCACGAACGGTGTGATAACGAACACCTGGCAAATCCTTGACACGACCGCCACGGATCAGAACAACGGAGTGCTCCTGCAGGTTGTGACCTTCACCACCGATGTAGGAGGTGACTTCGAAGCCGTTGGTCAGACGTACACGACACACTTTACGCAGTGCAGAGTTAGGCTTCTTGGGGGTGGTGGTGTATACACGGGTGCATACGCCACGCTTCTGAGGGCACGCTTCCAGCGCCGGCACGTTGCTTTTCACAACGAGCTTGATGCGTGGCTTGCGAACCAACTGGTTAATAGTTGCCATCAAAAGGCTCCTGATAATGACTTCATAAACGTGTGAAAAATCCTCCCCGCAGATACGGGGACGCGAAATTTTATGCCCTGTTGTCTAGGGAGTCAAGATTTATACAATTCGTGCGCCAAAAGGGCAAATGACATCCCGCCACTATTGTGATAATCGCCTGAGATAGCTGGTAAAAATCAAATTTAGCTGGCCCAGGTCTGCGGTGATCCATGCTCGGCGATCAGCTTGATCAGGCCGGCCATGTCGAGTGCCATCCCGATCCTGGGGGACAAGCCCCTCGCCTTCAGGTCTTCCCCCATCACATAGAGCGGGATCCCGCTCAATCGCTCGCACCACTGCGGAGCCGTCGTCGCCACTACGGCGTCCTGCATCAGCACCAGCAGATCCGCGTCCTGGCGATAACGCAACACCTGCTCGAGGTCCTGGCTGAGGAAAGGCGAGCTCAATACAAGCTGTATCATGAGTACCTCAAAAGCTGATGTGGGTGGTGAAGTTATCCCACTGGCGGCGGATCTCGGTCGGACTCACCACCGTCACGGGGATCAGCAGATCCTCGGCCGTCAGGCCACGTTCGGCCAGCGACACCGCACAGACATAGACCTCCTCGATATCGTACAGTTCCAACATCTTGAAGGTCGGCGCGTAGTGGCGCTGCAATATCCCCTGCGGCGACTGCTCCCTGACCAGTTGCAGCACGCCGTCACCGATGAGGAACAGCGCCAGGGATTCCGTCAACGCAGAGGTGGCCAGCAAGGCATCCAGGCCCTCTCGTCCACTCGCCGTACCGTGGGGACCACGCCGGCAGATAAAGGCTATCTTGGCCATTTCATCCCCCTAGAACTGGACGAAGCGGTCGGCGGTCAGACTGGCCTCGGCCAGCTGACCCAACCCGCTCAAACGAAACGGGGTCTGCAGATTGAACTGGGTCTTGCCGATCCCCTTAGCCTCGGCTTCATCGAGCACCCCGCGGCGCATGGCGGCGGCGACACACACATCGATGGCAATACCCTGCGCCAGGGCCAGATCGCGCCACAGCGCCACCAGGTCGGTCTCATCGCTGGCCGGGGCATGCAGACCATTACCGTTATGGACCCCATCCTGATAGAAGAACAGGTGGGAGAGACGATGCCCCTGCTCGATGAGACTCAGGGCAAAGCGATAGGCGGTGCTGGCCGTCTGGGTGCCATAGGCGGGCCCGGTGACCAGCAGGGCAAAATTCAGACTCATGTCCGTACTCCTGCACAGATGTGCATCCATTCTATCTCAAAGACGAAAAAGCCCCTCCTGGGAGGGGCTTTTTCGCTGACGGTGACTCAGACGTAAGCAATGGCTTCGACTTCGACCAGCACATCTTTCGGCAGGCGAGCCACTTCCACGCAGGAGCGCGCCGGCGCAGCGTCACCGAAGTAGCGAGCATAGACCTGGTTGAAGGCCACGAAGTTGTTCATGTCGCTCAGGAAACAGGTAGTCTTCAGCACCTTGCTGGTATCGGCACCCGCCGCCTTCAATACTGCAACCAGGTTCTTCATCACCTGTTCGGCCTGCGCTTCTATGCCACCGGCAACTATGTCCATGGTGGCCGGATCGAGCGGGATCTGCCCGGAGGTGAACACCAGGTCACCCAGCTTGGTGGCCTGTACATAAGGACCAATTGCGGCAGGCGCCTTGTCGGTTGCAATCACTTCTTTAGCCATTGTTATCTATCCTCTATCTATGGCGCTTACTCGCTTTCTTCTTCACCCTGCTTGCGCTGTCGGATGTAGAGATACACGGTATGTTTGGAAATATTCAGCTTGTCGGCGACCAGGTTGATCGAGTCCTTGATATCAAATATGCCCTTCTCGAACAACTGGGTCACGATAAAACGATTCTTGGCGTTGTTGGCCACGGAGGGATCACGGTTGATCTCGTCGATGGTGTTGTCCACCGTCTGGGCAACCAGCTCCTCCACGCTGTTGGCGAAGGTCTCCGGCGATTGACGCTCCACTTGCTGGGGCGTCGGGAAGAATTCGGCCACGAACTCGTGGAAAGGCGCATTGATGTGCAGGTTGATGCAGATAAGACCGATCACCTGCTTGTCGCGGTTGCGGATGGCGATGGTGCTCGACTTCATCAGCGCACCGGTCCGGCTGCGGGCAAAGTAGCTCTGGGTGTGATCCTGACCCGTACTCTCGATGTCCTTGAGCATACGCAGGGCCAGATCGGTGATCGGCGCTCCCAGGGTCCGCCCCGTATTGAATCCGTTCGCTATCTTGATCACTGACTCATGCAGATTTTCCAGGGAATGCAGCACCACTTCGCAGTGCTTGCCGAACAGATCGGCCAGGCCCTCGATGAGGCCCTCATATGAACGCAACAATTCCCTGTCTTCGTCTGTAAAAGCGCGACCGCTCAGTTGCTCTTCGGGAAGCAGTACTTCCTCGATACCGACAGCCATGTTCTACCCCTGTAATAACCATTCAACTTTCCCGAGTTTTCAATTGCGGGGGATCAATGTCAACTTTTTTTGATTTTTTGCTCTATAACCTTGCACTGGATCATCCCCTGCCCCAGCCCGGTGCAGCGCACTACTGGCGGTCAGGCAACAAAAAGGGCCCCTTGAAGGAGCCCTTTTTAATCACTGCAGCTGAAGATTACTCTTCGTCAAAACTGCCGGCTGCGTTGAGCAGATCCGCCAGATTTTGCTGAGCCTCATCGGCAGTCACCTGCGGCACACCGACAGCACGGGCTGCGGCGGCACGCTGGTTGATCCGGGCATGGTGGTAGGCAAAGCCGGTACCAGCCGGGATCAGGCGACCCACGATTACGTTCTCTTTCAGGCCACGCAGTTCATCACGCTTGCCGCCAACGGCCGCTTCGGTCAGAACACGAGTGGTTTCCTGGAAGGAAGCCGCGGAGATGAAGGACTCGGTGCTCAGAGATGCCTTGGTAATACCCATCAGGATATGACGGAAGGTGGCCGGAGTCTTACCCTCGGCAACCAGCTTACGGTTGGCAATCTTCACGCGAGCCACTTCAACCTGCTCGCCTTCGATCAAATCGGTGTCGCCAGCGCTCAGGATCTCGCACTTACGCAGCATCTGACGAACGATGACTTCGATGTGCTTGTCGTTGATCTTAACGCCTTGCAGACGGTAAACGTCCTGCACTTCGTTGGCGATGTAGTTGGCGACCGGGCTGATACCGCGCAGACGCAGGATGTCGTGAGCAGACTCAGGACCATCTGCCAGTACTTCACCCTTCTCAACTTTTTCACCTTCGAACACGTTCAGGTGACGCCACTTCGGAATCATCTCTTCGTAGATATCGCCACCGTCGGTCGGGGTGATGACCAGACGGCGTTTGCCCTTGGTCTCTTTCCCGAAGGAGATGGTACCGGAGATCTCGGCCAGGATAGCCGGTTCCTTCGGTTGACGTGCTTCGAACAGATCCGCAACGCGCGGCAGACCACCGGTGATGTCCTTGGTACCGCTGGACTCTTGCGGGATACGCGCGACCGCGTCACCCACGCCCACGTTGGCACCATCCTCCAGGTTCACGATCGCCTTGCCCGGCAGGAAGTACTGGGCTGCAACATCGGTACCCGGGATCATGACATCCTTGCCGTTCTGGTCGACCAGCTTCACGGTCGGACGCATCTCTTTACCCGCGCTCGGACGTTCATTGACATCCAGCACGACGATAGAGGAGAGACCGGTCAGCTCGTCGGTCTGACGAGTGATGGTCACACCGTCGATCATGTGTTCGAAGTCCAGGCGACCTGCTACTTCGGTGATGATCGGGTGGGTGTGCGGATCCCAGTTGGCGACGGTATCACCGGCACTCACGGCCTGGCCATCTTTCACTTCCAGCACGGAACCGTAAGGCAGCTTGTGGCTTTCCTTGGTACGGCCCATCTCGTCCATGATGGTCAGTTCGGTAGAACGGGAGGTGATAACCAGCTTGTCGGCACTGTTGGTAACAAACTTGGCGTTCTGCAGCTTGATGCTACCGGTGTTCTTGACCTGGATGCTGCTCTCGGCAGCAGCTCGGGATGCGGCACCACCGATGTGGAAGGTACGCATCGTCAGCTGGGTACCCGGCTCACCGATGGACTGGGCGGCGATAACACCGACAGCCTCACCCTTGTTCACCAGGTGACCACGGGCCAGATCACGGCCGTAGCAGTGAGCACAGTTACCGAAGTCGGTCTCACAGGTGATGGCAGAACGTACCTTCACGCGGTCGACGGAGTTACGCTCCAGCAGGTCACACAGATACTCGTCGAGCAGAGTATTGCGCGCGACTAGGATCTCGCTTTCAGTACCCGGCTTGATCACGTCTTCGGCGACCACACGACCCAGCACGCGCTCACGCAGCGGCTCGACCACGTCACCACCTTCGATCAGCGGAGTCATCCACAGACCTTCGGTCGTACCGCAATCGTCCTCGGTGATCACCATGTCCTGAGCCACGTCAACCAGACGACGAGTCAGGTAACCGGAGTTCGCTGTCTTCAGTGCGGTATCCGCCAGACCCTTACGAGCACCGTGAGTGGAGATGAAGTACTGCAGTACGTTCAGACCTTCACGGAAGTTCGCCACGATCGGCGTTTCGATGATGGAACCATCCGGCTTGGCCATCAGGCCACGCATACCGGCCAGCTGACGGATCTGGGCGGCGGAGCCCCGCGCACCAGAGTCGGCCATCATGAAGATGCTGTTGAAGGAGGCCTGCTCTTCTTCTTCACCCAGGGAGTTGACGTTCCGCTCCTTGGAGAGGTTATCCATCATGGCCTTGGAGACGCGATCGTTCGCGCTGGCCCAGATATCGATAACCTTGTTATAGCGTTCGCCAGCGGTCACCAGACCGGACAGGAACTGGTCCTGGATCTCGGCAACTTCGGCTTCGGCTGCCGCAATGATGTCTTTCTTGGCATCCGGGATGACCATGTCATCGATACCAACGGAAGCACCAGACAGGGCCGCGTAATGGAAACCGGTATACATCAGCTGGTCAGCGAAGATGACGGTGTCCTTCAGGCCCTGCTTGCGATAGCAGGTGTTCAGCAGACGGGAGATGAGCTTTTTGCCCAGCGCCTTGTTGGATACGGATTTGATCCAGTTCTGCGGATTGGCATCCAGATCGGCCTGCTCGGCGGCAGTCAGCACCTTGGGTTCGTCGATCAGCGCGTATTCCATGCCTTTCGGCAGGATCAGGCTCAGGATCGCACGACCAACGGTGGTGTTCTTCATCTCGGTGTGCGGCAGCAGGGAACCGTCTTCCTGACGCAGGTATTCGGTAATGCGCACTTTCACACGAGCATGGAGATCGGCCAGACCGGCACGATAGACCTTCTCGGCTTCTTTCGGACCGGCCAGCACCATACCTTCGCCCTTGGCGTTGATACGGGCACGGGTCATGTAGTACAGACCCAAGACCACGTCCTGGGAAGGAACGATGATCGGCTCACCGGAGGCAGGCGACAGGATGTTGTTGGTAGACATCATCAGGGCGCGCGCTTCCAGCTGGGCTTCCAGGGTCAGCGGTACGTGGACCGCCATCTGGTCACCATCGAAGTCCGCGTTATAGGCGGCACAGACCAGCGGGTGCAGCTGGATGGCCTTGCCTTCGATCAGGGTCGGTTCAAACGCCTGGATACCCAGACGGTGCAAGGTCGGTGCACGGTTCAGCAGGACCGGGTGTTCGCGGATCACTTCGTCCAGGATGTCCCAAACGACCGCTTCTTCGCGCTCCACCATCTTCTTGGCGGCCTTGATGGTGGTCGCCAGACCACGGGATTCCAGCTTGCCATAGATGAAGGGCTTGAACAGTTCCAGCGCCATCTTCTTCGGCAAACCGCACTGATGCAGACGCAGCGTCGGGCCTACGGTGATAACGGAACGACCGGAGTAGTCGACACGTTTACCCAGCAAGTTCTGACGGAAACGACCTTGCTTACCCTTGATCATGTCGGCCAGGGATTTCAGCGGGCGCTTGTTGGAGCCAGTGATGGCACGACCACGACGGCCGTTGTCCAGCAGGGCATCCACGGACTCTTGCAGCATGCGCTTTTCGTTGCGCACGATGATGTCCGGAGCCGCCAGATCCAGCAGACGCTTCAGGCGGTTGTTACGGTTGATCACGCGACGGTACAGATCGTTCAGATCAGAAGTCGCGAAACGACCGCCGTCCAGCGGTACCAGCGGACGCAGGTCCGGCGGCAGCACAGGCAGCACTGTCATGATCATCCACTCCGGCTTGTTGCCGGACTGCAGGAAGGCTTCCATCAGCTTCAGACGCTTGGTGGTCTTCTTGCGCTTGGTCTCGGAGTTGGTTTGATCCAGCTCCTCGCGCATGGTCTTGACTTCACCTTCCAGATCGATGGCACGCAGCAATGCAAGGATCGCTTCGGCACCCATCTTGGCGTCGAATTCGTCGCCCCACTCTTCCAGCGCGTCCAGATAGTTCTCTTCGGACAGCATCTGGCTGCGCTCGAGGTTGGTCATGCCGGGTTCGATAACCACATAGGATTCGAAATACAGCACGCGCTCGATGTCACGCAGGGTCATGTCCAGCAGCAGACCGATACGGGACGGCAGGGACTTCAGGAACCAGATGTGGGCAGTCGGGCTGGCCAGCTCGATGTGGCCCATGCGCTCACGACGGACCTTGGTCTGGGTCACTTCTACGCCGCACTTCTCGCAGATCACACCACGGTGTTTCAGGCGCTTGTACTTGCCGCACAGACACTCGTAGTCCTTCACCGGTCCGAAGATACGGGCGCAGAACAGACCATCACGTTCCGGCTTGAAAGTCCGGTAGTTGATGGTCTCAGGCTTTTTGACCTCACCGAATGACCAGGAGCGGATCATGTCAGGAGAGGCCAGACCGATCTTGATACTGTCAAACTCTTCGGTCTTGGTCTGAGCCTTCAAAAACTTGAGTAAGTCTTTCACGTGTTTCCCCTGTCAGGAGTCTAACCTCGGCGCCCTGCTGCCAAAGCAGCAGGGCGCCCACGTCAATTCTCGAACAATAAGAGCGAGCTCTTACTCTTCGTCCAGCTCGATGTTGATACCCAGAGAGCGGATTTCCTTCAACAGTACGTTGAAGGATTCGGGCATGCCCGGCTCCATACGGTGGTCGCCATCCACGATGTTCTTGTACATCTTGGTACGGCCATTCACATCGTCAGACTTGACGGTCAGCATTTCCTGCAGGGTATATGCCGCACCGTAAGCCTCCAGGGCCCACACTTCCATCTCACCGAACCGCTGACCACCGAACTGTGCCTTACCACCCAGCGGCTGCTGGGTAACCAGGCTGTAGGAGCCGGTAGAACGCGCGTGCATCTTGTCGTCTACCAAGTGGTTCAGCTTCAGCATGTACATGTAACCCACGGTGACCTTGCGCTCGAAGGCGTTGCCGGTACGACCGTCGAACAGGGAGATCTGACCGGATTCCGGCAGATCGGCCAGCTTCAGCAAGGCCTTGATTTCGCGCTCTTTGGCACCATCAAAGACAGGTGTAGCAACCGGCAGACCCTTACGCAGGTTACCCGCAAGGGTACGTACGTCGTCATCAGACAGCTCGGCGATGTTCACTTGCTGGGTGTCTTTCTCGCCCAGGTCGTAGACCTGTTGCAGGAAGTCACGCATCTCGTGCAGCTCGCGCTGATCCTTGATCATGCGGTCGATCTTCTCGCCTATACCCTTGGCCGCGAGGCCCAGGTGCACTTCGAGGATCTGACCGATGTTCATACGGGACGGTACACCCAACGGGTTCAGTACGATGTCGACCGGACGGCCGAACTCGTCATGGGGCATGTCCTCGACCGGACAGATCTTGGAGATAACACCCTTGTTACCGTGACGGCCCGCCATCTTGTCACCCGGTTGGATGCGACGCTTGACTGCCAGGTAAACCTTGACGATTTTCAGTACGCCCGGCGCCAGATCATCACCCTGGATAATCTTGCGACGTTTGTTCTCGAACTTCTTGTCGAAGTCGGCTTTCAGCTCGATGTGCTGTTCGGCGATCTGCTCCAGCTCGATCTGCTTGGCTTCATCTTCGATGGCCAATTCAAACCACTTGGAACGATCCAGCTTGTTCAGACGATCTTCGCTGTAACCGGCGGCCAGCAGCAGGTTGCGGGAGCGGCCGAAGATGCCGTCTTCCAGGATCTTGAACTCTTCGGTCAAGTCCTTCTTCGCTTCCTTCAACTGCATCTCTTCGATTTCTTTGGCGCGCTTGTCTTTTTCCACGCCATCGCGGGTAAAGACTTGCACGTCAACCACGGTACCGTACACACCGTTCGGCACACGCAGGGAGGAGTCCTTCACATCGGAGGCCTTCTCACCGAAGATGGCGCGCAGCAGCTTCTCTTCCGGCGTCAGCTGGGTTTCACCCTTGGGTGTTACCTTGCCGACCAGGATGTCGCCGCCCTTCACTTCGGCACCCACGTAGACGATACCGGACTCGTCCAGCTTGGACAGAGCGGCTTCACCCACGTTCGGGATGTCGGCAGTGATCTCTTCCGGACCCAGCTTGGTGTCACGGGAGATACAGGCCAGTTCCTGGATGTGGATGGTGGTCAGGCGATCTTCCTGTACCACGCGCTCATTCACCAGGATCGAGTCTTCGAAGTTGTAACCGTTCCACGGCATGAAGGCGACGCGCAGGTTTTGGCCCAGCGCCAGTTCGCCCAGGTCGGTAGACGGGCCGTCAGCCAGCACGTCGCCCGCCATCACCGGCTCACCCAACATCACGCAAGGACGCTGGTTGATACAGGTGTTCTGGTTGGAACGGGTGTACTTGGTCAGGCTGTAGATGTCGATGCCGGCTTCGCCAGGCAGCAGCTCATCTTCATTGACCTTGATCACGATACGGGAGGCGTCGACGTAGTCGATCATGCCGCCACGCTTGGCCACTACGGTAACACCGGAGTCAACGGCCACGGCGCGTTCCATACCGGTACCTACCAGCGGCTTGTCGGCACGCAGAGTCGGTACGGCCTGACGTTGCATGTTCGAACCCATCAGGGCTCGGTTAGCATCATCGTGTTCCAGGAACGGGATCAGGGCCGCTGCCACAGATACGATCTGTTGCGGGCTCACGTCCATGTACTGGATCTGGTCGGCGTTCATAAAGGTGGATTCACCCTTGTGACGGCACGGGATCAACTCGTCTTTCAGACGGCCATCTTCGGTGGTCGCGGCGTTGGCCTGTGCGATCACGTACTTGCCTTCTTCAATGGCTGACAGGTAGTCCACTTCGTCGGTGATCACACCGTCGATGACCTTGCGGTACGGGGTCTCGAGGAAACCGTACTCGTTGGTGCGGGAATACACGGACAGCGAGTTGATCAGACCGATGTTCGGACCTTCCGGAGTCTCGATGGGGCACAGACGACCGTAGTGAGTCGGGTGTACATCTCGAACTTCGAAGCCGGCACGCTCACGGGTCAGACCGCCCGGGCCCAGCGCGGAAATACGACGCTTGTGGGTCACTTCGGACAGCGGGTTGTTCTGGTCCATGAACTGGGACAGCTGGCTGGAACCGAAGAACTCTTTGACCGCGGCGGAGATCGGCTTGGCGTTGATCAGATCCTGCGGCATCAGGGTGTCCAGGTCGCCCAGGGAGAGACGCTCCTTGACCGCACGCTCGACACGCACCAGACCGACGCGGAACTGGTTTTCTGCCATTTCACCGACAGAACGGATACGACGGTTACCCAGGTGGTCGATATCATCCACCTCGTCATTGCCGTTACGGATGTCGATCAGGCGTTTCATGACTTCGACGATGTCGTCTTTGGTCAGCACGCCAACGCCGGTCTCGTCTTCACGACCCAGACGGCGGTTGAACTTCATCCGACCCACGGTAGACAGGTCGTAACGCTCGGAAGAGAAGAACAGGTTCTCGAACAGCTGCTCTGCCGCTTCGCGGGTGGGCGGCTCGCCCGGACGCATCATGCGGTAGATCTCGACCAGAGCTTCCAGGCGGCTGGAGCTGGAGTCGATGCGCAGGGTCTCGGACATGTAGGCACCGTGATCCAGTTCGTTGGTGAACAGAACCTCGAAGTGCTTGAAGCCGGCTTGGGACAGATTGGCTACCGCTTCCAGGCTCAGAGCCTGGTTGGCAGTCACGACCATTTCGCCAGTTTGCGGGTGCGCGTAGTTCTTGGCTGCAACTTTGCCAACAACGTACTCTACCGGCACCTCGATCTGGGTGATGGCGTCTTTTTCCAACTGACGGATATGACGGGCAGTGACACGACGACCGGTCTCAACCACCACGGCGCCATTGGCAATGATGTCGAAGGTCGCAGTCTCACCACGCAGGCGCTCGGGCACCAGATCCATCATCAACTTGCCATCTTTGACCTCGAAACCAATGGTCTCGAAGAAGGTGGCCAGGATTTCTTCGGAACTGAAGTCCAGGGCGCGCAGAATAATGGAGGCCGGCAGTTTACGACGACGGTCGATACGGACAAACAGGTTGTCTTTCGCATCGAACTCGAAGTCCAGCCAGGAGCCACGGTAGGGGATAACGCGGGCGTTATACAGTACCTTACCGGATGAATGTGTTTTGCCTTTATCGTGGTCGAAGAAGACGCCCGGGCTGCGGTGCAGCTGGGAGACGATAACCCGTTCGGTACCATTGATGACAAAGGTGCCATTCTCGGTCATGAGCGGAATTTCGCCCATGTATACTTCTTGTTCCTTGATATCTTTGACGGTGCCGGCAGCTGCTTCACGGTCGTACAGAACCATACGAAGCTTGACACGCAGCGGCGCGGAGTAGGTCACTCCACGGATCTGGCATTCTTTTACGTCAAATACCGGCTCACCCAGGCGATAGCTGACATACTGAAGCTCAGCACTACCGGAGTAACTGGTGATCGGGAAAACGCTACGGAAAGCGGCCTCTAGGCCATATTCACCTTCCGGGTCAGCCTCGATGAACTGCTTGAAGGAGTCCAGCTGAATGGACAACAGATAAGGCGTGTCCAGTACCTGGTCTCGCTTACCGAAGTCCTTACGAATGCGTTTTTTTTCGGTATAAGAGTAAACCATAGGGTTCCTCAGCTCGCTGATAAGTGACCCACTCTGTCCCGCGGGACAGCTCTGTCTCAACACCGTTTTGTGTTGGCCCGGACGATGAGGCGGTCCGGATTGCTGGTGCACCGAGAGTCGTAAACGGTGTGAAATGCTCTCAGTCTACAGCGCAAAAAGGCTGGTGAACAAACATTCACCAGCCCTAGCCTGTTTTATCAGG
The DNA here is from genome assembly GCF_041402505.1 of Aeromonas sp. S2(2024). NCBI lineage: Bacteria > Pseudomonadati > Pseudomonadota > Gammaproteobacteria > Aeromonadales > Aeromonadaceae > Aeromonas > Aeromonas sp. S2(2024). The sequence goes on along the minus strand of NZ_JBGLRL010000018.1, from coordinate 73,357 downwards.
CTAATCTACATAAATGCAGATTATTTGATCTCAACAGAAGCACCGGCAGCTTCCAGCTCTTTCTTCAGAGCTTCAGCTTCGTCTTTGGAGACGGCTTCTTTCAGGTTGGTCGGAGCGGCTTCTACCAGGTCCTTGGCTTCTTTCAGGCCCAGGCCGGTGGCAGCACGAACGGCCTTGATGACGGCAACTTTGTTGGCGCCAGCAGCAGTCAGAACTACGTCGAACTCGGTCTTCTCTTCTACTGCTTCAGCGGCCGGACCGGCAGCTACAGCAACAGCGGCAGAAACACCGAACTTCTCTTCCATTGCTTCGATCAGCTCAACAACTTCCATTACGGACATGGAAGCAACGGCTTCGATGATTTGGTCTTTAGTGATAGACATGACAAAAATTCCTGATGTTGAATAAACTCAAACAGCCTAAATAGGCGAGAATCAAGCAGCAGCTTGTTTCTGGTCGCGAACAGCAGCGATAGTACGAACCAGCTTGCCAGCAGAGGCTTCCTTCATGGTAGCCATCAACTTCGCAATTGCTTCGTCGTAAGTCGGCAGCGTGGCCAGACGATCAATTTGTGCTGCGGCGATAAACTCACCGTTAAAAGCGCCAGCCTTGATTTCGAACTTTTGGTTCGCTTTGGCAAACTCTTTGAACAGACGAGCGGCGGCGCCCGGGTGTTCGTTAGAGAAAGCAATCAAGGTAGGACCAGTCAATACGTCGTTCAGGCAACCGAATTCGGTGCCCTCTACCGCGCGACGCAGCAGGGTGTTACGCACAACGCGCATGTACACACCGGCTTCACGAGCGGATTTACGCAGGACGGTCATCTTGTCAACAGTCACACCGCGAGAATCGGCTACAACTGCAGACAGAGCGCCTTTGGCAGCTTCGTTGACTTCAGCAACAATTGCCTTTTTGTCTTCGAGTCCCAATGCCATTGGCTTAACTCCTGGATTGAATCTGAGTCTCATGACTCAGTACTGACACATCCCCCCTACCTTCACAACAGAGGGGAACGATGCGGTAGCAGGATTCCAGAAGAGAAAGAAAACTTTCTCGCTGGGTTTCCGGCACCGTCTACGCAGGAAAAATTAAGGCCTTGCAGCCACCTGCGGTCTTGGACGGAGGTCGAAACCCCCAACCAATCAAGGCGCAAAATTATAGATTAAATTTTGCGCCTTGTAAAATCCATCAATTAGCCCTGAGCTTCCAAAGAAGCTTGGTCTACGGCAACACCGGCACCCATGGTGGTGGAGATGCTGACTTTCTTGATGAAGATGCCTTTGGCGGAAGAGGGTTTGCCCTTTTTCAGAGCAACCAGCAGAGCTTCCAAGTTTTCTTTCAGCTGAACTTCGTTGAAAGAAACCTTACCCAGAGTGGTATGGATGATACCATTCTTGTCATTGCGGTAACGAACCTGACCGGCTTTAGCATTCTTCACAGCTTCAGCAACGTTCGGGGTTACGGTACCCACTTTCGGGTTAGGCATCAGGCCGCGCGGGCCCAGGATCTGGCCCAGTTGACCAACAACGCGCATGGCATCCGGGGATGCGATAACGACGTCGAAGTTCATCTCGCCTTTCTTGACCAGCTCGGCCAGGTCATCCATACCAACCAACTCAGCACCGGCAGCCTTGGCGGCTTCGGCGTTGGCGCCCTGGGTGAATACGGCGACACGGATGTCACGACCGGTACCGTGCGGCAGTACAGTAGCACCACGTACGTTCTGGTCAGATTTACGAGCATCGATACCCAGGTTAACGGCAACGTCAACGCTTTCAACGAACTTGGCGGTAGCCAGTTCTTTCAGCAGGGCAATGGCTTCGTTGATGGAGTACTCTTTGGTACCGTCAACTTTTTCGCGAATAACGCGCATACGCTTGGAAAGTTTTGCCATTGTCTTAATCCTCCACTACCAGGCCCATGGAACGAGCGGAGCCTGCGATGCAACGTACTTTTGCATCCAGATCGGCACCAGTCATATCCGGCTCTTTGGTCTTGGCGATTTCTTGCAGCTGAGCAACAGTCACCTTACCAACCTTGTCTTTGTTCGGCTTGGCGGAACCAGACTGGATACCAGCGGCTTTCTTCAGCAGGAAGGACGCAGGCGGAGTCTTGGTTTCGAAGGTGAAGGAACGGTCGCTGTAAACGGTGATCACGACCGGAGTCGGTGAACCTTTTTCCAGCTTTTCTGTACGAGCGTTGAACGCCTTACAGAATTCCATGATGTTCACACCGTGCTGACCCAGAGCAGGACCAACGGGAGGGCTGGGGTTAGCACTGCCAGCCTTAACTTGCAGCTTGATATAAGCTGTGACTTTCTTAGCCATTACGAAAATACCTCAAAAATGGGTTCTAGCGCCTCGGAGACACGCTCCTGCAAACGGCTCCCCAACAAATAAAGGGGCAGCGAATTATAGAGATAATCGCTGCCCCTGACAACCGTTAAACGTACAGAGTTTAATCAGCCCTTTTCGACCTGACCAAAATCCAGTTCTACCGGCGTTGAGCGACCGAAGATCAATACGGAGACCTTCACGCGGCTCTTCTCGTAGTCCACTTCTTCAACGGTACCGTTGAAGTCAGCGAACGGACCATCGGCAACCCGCACCATTTCACCCGGTTCAAACAGGGTTTTCGGACGCGGCTTGTCGTGGGCATCTTGCAGACGATTGAGGATGGCATCCGCTTCCTTATCGGAGATAGGAGCAGGACGATCGGAGGTGCCACCGATGAAGCCCATGACCCGTGGTACATTGCGTACCAGGTGCCATGTGGTCTCGTCCATCATCATCTGGACCAGGACATAACCCGGGAAAAATTTGCGCTCACTCTTGCGCTTCTGGCCGGCACGCATCTCGACCACTTCTTCGGTCGGGACCAGCACTTCGCCAAACAGCTCTTCCATGCCATGCATCTTGATATGTTCACGCAGGGATTTGGCAACCCGGCCTTCATAACCGGAAAATGCCTGCACGACATACCATCTCATACGTTGTTCACGTTGTTCAGTCATGGCTTTTCCTTACACACCGGTAATCAGGTTGACCAACCAAACCAAGGCACCGTCCAGAACGAACAGCAACAGCCCCATCACGGCGGTCACCGCCAGCACAATCAGGGTTGTCTGAATGGCTTCCTGACGGGTTGGCCAAACGACCTTGCGGACTTCCAGGCGCGACTCACGAGCAAAAGCCAGTGTTGCCTTGCCCTTGGTGGTTTGCAGGGCTACTGCACCTGCAGCAGCGATGACAACGACCACACCCAGGGCGCGGACGGCTGCGACAACATCGGTGAGCAGGTAATTACCCACTACAGCGGCCGCCAGGATGATGAAAACCAGGCCCCAAAGAAGGGTATCCTTGCTTCCGCCCTGTCCCTCAGAACTAACACTCATACAACCCACCTGTATCTGACGTAACCAAAGACACAAAAGCCCCGTACGAGACGAGGTATATGGCAGGGGCGGCAGGACTCGAACCCGCAACCATCGGTTTTGGAGACCGCTGTTCTACCAATTCGAACTACGCCCCTGCATAAGAAAGCCCCTATTATAGGGGCTTTGCTTTATTTATGTAAGCCAAGATTAAGCGATAACTTTGGCTACAACACCAGCACCTACGGTACGGCCGCCTTCACGGATAGCGAAACGCAGGCCGTCGTCCATCGCGATCGGCGCGATCAAGGTAACAACCATTTTGATGTTGTCGCCTGGCATGACCATCTCTACGCCTTCCGGCAGTTCGATGGTACCGGTCACGTCGGTAGTACGGAAGTAGAACTGCGGACGGTAGCCCTTGAAGAACGGGGTATGACGACCACCTTCTTCTTTGGACAGCACGTACACTTCAGATTCGAACTTGGTGTGCGGCTTGATGGAGCCCGGCTTGGCCAGTACCTGACCACGCTCAACTTCTTCACGCTTCACGCCACGCAGCAGGGCGCCAACGTTCTCACCGGCACGACCTTCGTCCAGCAGTTTGCGGAACATTTCAACACCGGTACAGGTGGTAGAAACGGTGTCTTTGATACCGACGATTTCAACGGTCTCGCCAACCTTGACGATACCGCGCTCTACACGACCGGTTACTACGGTACCACGGCCAGCGATGGAGAAGACGTCTTCGATAGGCATCAGGAACGGCTGGTCAATGGCACGCTCCGGCTCCGGGATGTAGGTATCCAGGTGGTGAGCCAGCTCGATGATCTTCTCTTCCCATGCAGCGTCGCCTTCCAGCGCTTTCAGCGCGGAACCACGCACTACCGGCAGGTCATCACCCGGGAAGTCGTACTCGGTCAGCAGTTCACGAACTTCCATCTCGACCAGTTCGAGCAGCTCTTCGTCGTCTACCATGTCGCACTTGTTCATGAACACGATCATGTACGGGATACCAACCTGGCGGCCCAGCAGGATGTGCTCACGAGTTTGCGGCATCGGGCCGTCAGTCGCGGCTACTACCAAGATCGCGCCGTCCATCTGGGCAGCACCGGTGATCATGTTCTTAACGTAGTCGGCGTGACCCGGGCAATCTACGTGGGCGTAGTGACGGATCGCGGTGTCGTATTCTACGTGGGAGGTGTTGATGGTGATACCACGCTCACGCTCTTCCGGCGCCTTGTCGATCTGGTCGAAGGCGAAAGCTTTACCACCGAAGTGCTTGGCCAGCACGTTGGTGATGGCGGCGGTCAGGGTGGTTTTACCGTGGTCAACGTGGCCGATGGTACCCACGTTAACGTGCGGTTTATTACGCTCAAATTTTTCTTTAGACATGATCGTCCCTCTAAACTAACGCTGAGTACGCGGTGGCAAGCTAACCACAGAACAGTTTATATGATGGATTTGAATCAGGGGGACAGAGAGGATGGTGCTGGCAGGCAGGTTCGATTGCCGAACTCACCCTAGGGTGTGGCTTTCAGAATTACCTGAGCCATATCAGCATCTTGGAGCGGGCAGCGGGAATCGAACCCGCATCATCAGCTTGGAAGGCTGAGGTAATAGCCATTATACGATGCCCGCATTTCTCTAACCCAAAGAACTCAAACCGCAGAGAAATATGGTGGAGGGAGAAGGATTCGAACCTTCGAAGGCAGAGCCGTCAGATTTACAGTCTGATCCCTTTGGCCGCTCGGGAACCCCTCCGATTGCACGAATGCCACAACGGTAATTCTGCTTGCACCCGTTGTTTTTGTCGCTTTTGCTGGGCAAATAGACGACAGACATCCAAGCGTCGCGCATTTTATGGTAAGGATTTTGGGGATGCAACCATTGCGCCCTGCAAAATGTGCATTATTGCCGGGATCTATGCAAAAAAACGCTCCTCCTCCGTCCCAACCGGACGCGTCCCTTGTCGCTCCCGATCCCTTGGTGTATGGTCGCCCTGCCCAAGAAACAGTGATGACACCATGACGACAGAGCATAACCCCTATTTGCAATTCACCCGCGAACAATGGGCGTTATTGCGCGATGCGGTCCCCCTGACCCTGACAGAGACGGACCTGCACACCCTGCGTGGCATCAACGAGAAGGTGTCATTGCGCGAGGTGGAAGAGATCTATCTGCCCCTTTCCCGTCTGCTCAATCTCTACGTCAAGGCCAAGCAGCGCCGCAGTCGGGTGCTGGAGCAGTTTCTCGGCCAGTCCCGTGGCAAGGGCACCTATATCATCAGCATCGCCGGCAGCGTGGCAGGGGGAAAGAGCACCACGGCCCGCATCCTGCAAGCATTGCTGGAACGCTGGCCCGAACACCCGCGGGTAGAACTGGTTACCACGGATGGCTTCCTTTATCCCAACAAGGAGCTGGAAGAGCGTGGGCTGATGCGCCGCAAGGGTTTTCCGGAATCCTACGACATCCGCCATCTGGTGGAGTTTGTCGCCAACATCCGTGCAGGTCACGAGAAGGTCGAGGCCCCCGTCTATTCTCACCTCATCTACGACATCCTGCCCGATGAGAAGAAGGTGGTGGAACAGCCGGACATCCTGATCCTGGAGGGGCTCAACGTGCTGCAGAGCGGCATGGATTACCCCCAGGATCCCCACAGAGTCTTCGTGTCGGATTTTGTCGACTTCTCCATCTATGTGGACGCCGACGCCGAGCTGCTGCGCGCCTGGTACATCGATCGCTTCCTCAAGTTCCGCAGCGGCGCCTTCTCGGATCCGGACTCCTACTTCCACCACTATGCCAAGCTGGCGGAAAGCGAGGCGACCGAGATTGCCAGCAACATATGGCAAGACATCAACTATCTGAATCTGCAAGAGAACATCTTGCCGACCCGGGAGCGAGCCAACCTGATCCTGACCAAGGGACAGGAGCACGCCATTGAGCAGATCAAGCTGCGCAAGTAATCGCAGCGGCCGACGGATAACGAAGAGGGGGCCCGCAGGCCCCCTCTTCTATTGGATTCTCATGAGCTGATCTCGCTCAATCCCCCCGGCGCAGGGAGATCTCCCCTCCCAGATAGACCTTGATCCCCTCGTCCGTCTCCAGCCGCAGGGCACCACGATCGTCGATGCCCCGGGCTATGCCGCGGATCACCTGCTCCCCCATCAGCAACTTCACCGGTTGGCCGGCAAAGTAGTCGAGCCGATTCCAGCTTTCGACGAAGCTCGCCAGACCACTCTGCTCGAAAGTCTGCATGGCCGCTTGCAGATGCAGGAGTACGCAGGCCGCCAACTGGTTGCGATCCACCAGTTCGGGCTGAACGTGGCGCAGCTCTGACCAGGCCTGATCGATCTTCTCTCCCTGCTGACTCGGCATCGCCAGATTGAGGCCAATGCCGATCACCAGATGGCAGCTGGCGCCGGCGCTGCCGCTCATCTCTACCAGTATGCCCGCCAGCTTGCGGCCCTGGTAATAGAGGTCGTTCGGCCACTTGAGCTCCACCCCGGGGTAACCGAGGGATTCCAGCGCCTCCACCACGGCCACCCCCACCGCCAGGCTCAGCCCCATGGCCGCCGCCATGCCCTGCTCAAGCCGCCAGTACATGCTGAGGATCAGCTGACAGCCGAAGGGGGAGACCCAGGGCTTGCCACGGCGCCCTCGACCGGCGGTCTGGCACTCCGCCAGGCAACTTTCGCCGGAGCTCAGCTGGTTGACCCGCTCAAACAGATACTGATTGGTGGAGTCGATCACCGAGAAGCAGTGCACCGGCGCCATGGGGGCCAGGGCCTGCAGCTGCGCCTCGTCATAGAGTGCCATGGGAACTGCCAGGCGGTACCCCTTGCCGGTCAGGCTGAACAAATCCAGCCCGAGCTCCTTGAGGGCGGTCATGTGCTTGCTCACCGCAGCCCGGCTGATGCCAAGCTGCTCCCCCAGCTGTTCGCCGGAATGAAACTGGCCGTCGCTCAGCAAGGTGATCAGGGTCTGTCTGACGGGGGTGAGGGTCATGCCAGCACCTCGTCCAGCCAGGTCTCGCCGGTGAGCCCCATGAAACGTACTTCGTGCTCCAACACCACGCCGAACTTGTGCTCAACGCTGTCACGCACATGGGCCGCCAAGGCGATGAGCTCCATGGCGCTGGCGCCCCCGAGGTTGACCAGCACCAGCGCCTGCTCCTGATGGACGGCGGCGCGGCCGATGGCAAAGCCCTTGAGCCCGCACTGATCGATGAGCCAGCCCGCCGCCAGCTTGGCCTGCCCCTCCCCGGCCGGGTAGCAGGGAATGTGCGGGAATTGCTGCTTGAGCTGGTCGGCCTGCGCCGTCGTCACCACCGGGTTCTTGAAGAAGCTGCCGGCATTGCCGAGCACGGCCGGATCCGGCAGCTTGGCCATGCGGGTGGCACAGACGGTGTCGAAGATAGCCTGCGCCGAAGGCTGCTCACCGAGCGCGGCCAGCGGGCCATAACCCGCCACTGGCTGCCAGGCCTTGGGCAGGCGCAAGCCAACGGCGGTGATGAAGTGGGAGTCCTGATAATCGTGCTTGAAGATGCTGTCGCGATAGCCGAACCGGCAGTCGGCCGCCGCGATGCGCTCCACCTCGCCGCTCTGCCAGTTGAATGCCTCCACATAGGCACAGAAATGGGCCAGCTCGACCCCGTAGGCGCCTATGTTCTGCACCGGGGCCGCACCGACGGTACCCGGGATCAGCGCCAGATTCTCCAGCCCGTGCCAACCCTGTTGCAGGGCATGGCGCACCAGCTGGTGCCACTCCTCCCCCGCCGCCACGTGCAGCAACCAGTGGCTGCCGTCATCCTGCAGTTCGATGCCTTTCATTCGGTTGAGCACAACCAGACCGGAAAAATCATTGCAGAACAAGATGTTGCTCCCACCACCCAGCACCAGGCGTGGCAGGGCACTCAACTCCGGATTGGCCCGCAACTGGCAGAGATCATCCAACTTGGCTACTTCGGCAAGCCAGAGGCAGTGTGCGTCCAAGCCCAGGGTATTGAGGGCCGACAGGGGGGCATGGGGAGTGAGTTTCATCTGCGTGTTCCGACAAGGGCAAGGGCGCAGTTTACCCCAGATCCCCGGGACGAAAAACCCGGGTACTGTTCGGACTCAAACCGCTGGAGTAGAGTAGCCCCTTCAGTCCGTTGAGGAAGCATGAATGAACAATCAATTCGCCGTCATCGGCCTCGGCCTGTTCGGCAGCGCACTGTGTGAAGAGCTGCAGTTGCAGAATGCCGAGGTGCTGGCCATCGATATCGACGAGAGCAAGACCCGTCAGATCGCAACCCTGTGCAACCACGTCATCGTCGCCGATGCCACCGATGAGGCCACGGTCGCCGAGCTGGGACTGGCCAACTTCGACATCGTCTTCGTGGCCATCGGCGACAACCTCGAGACCAGCATTCTCACCACGCTGGTGCTGAAAGAAGCGGGAGTGAAGAAGGTGTGGGTCAAGGCGCGCGACAAGTTCCACGCCAAGATCCTGCAGAAGGTGGGGGCCGACAAGGTAATCAACCCGGAGTGGGACATGGGCCGCCGGGTCGCCCAGAGCATGCTGGACAACCGCCTGTTTGACTACCTGGAGCTGGGGCACGAGATGGTGCTGACCGAGTTCGTGATCGGCCTGCAACAGAATGGTCGCACCCTGGCCGATCTCAATCTGCTGCAACAGAACGACTTCCAGTTGCTGGCCATCAAGCGCGGCGAGGTATTGCACAACGTGCTGACCGGCAAGATGGAGCTGCAACTCGGTGACATCCTGATCCTCGCCGGCAACAAGCACGCCATCGATCACTGGCTCGACACCCTATGATCAACTGGCGCAGCAACTACGCCTTTGCCCTGCATCGGGATACCGAGTCCCGCTGGAGTGAAGCCAGGCTGATCCTGGGCAGCTTTCTCATCATCCTCCTGATCGGAACCCTGTTTCTGGTGCAGCCCTCGAGTCACAAGGGCGAGGTCACCTTCATCAATGCCCTGTTCACCGCGACCTCGGCCATCAGTGTGACCGGTCTCGGGGTAGTGGATACCGGCACCGCCTTTACCCTGCAAGGGCAGATCATCCTGCTGATACTGATGGAGATAGGGGGCCTGGGCCAGATGACCATGACACTGCTGCTCATCGCCATGTTCAGCAAGCGGGTCGGCCTGCGCCAGCAGATACTGGCGAAGGAGGCGCTGGGCCAGGAGGGATCGGTCAACATCATCCAGCTGGTGAAGCGCATCGTGCTGTTCGCGCTGATAGCCCAACTGATCGGCACCGCCATCATGGCCATTCGCTGGGTACCGGAGATGGGCTGGGGCCATGGTCTCTACGTCAGCTTTTTCCATGCGGTCTCGGCCTTCAACAACGCCGGCTTCTCGCTGTTTGCCAACAACCTCATCGACTACAGAGACGACCCCATCATCAGCCTGACCATACCGGCCCTGCTCATCCTCGGCGGGATAGGTTTTACCGTCATCGTCGATCTTGTGCGCAACCATCGCTGGCGCAAGCTGAAGCTGCACAGCAAGCTGATGCTGCTGATGACCCCCGCCCTGCTGCTGCTGGGCACCCTGATGTTCTGGCTGCTGGAGCACAACAATCCCGCCACGCTCGGCAACGCCGGGCCCGGTGGCCAACTGCTGGCGGCCTTCTTCCAGTCGGCCACGGCGCGCACGGCCGGCTTCAACACGGTGGACATCGGCCAGATGGTGCCGGCCTCCCTGCTGTTCATGATGATGTTGATGTTCATCGGTGCCGGTGCCACCTCGACGGGGGGCGGTATCAAGGTCACCACCTTCGCCGTGGTGTTGCTGGCCACCAGGGCCTTCCTGACCAAACGACCCCATGTCACCGCGTTTGGCCGTACCCTGTCGCCCCAGATAGTGACCCGTTCACTCGCCATCATCATCGTCAGCGTCATGGTATTGATGCTGGCCATGTTCCTGTTGATGCTCACGGAGTCGCAACCCTTCGACAAGATCATGTTCGAAACCGTCTCGGCCTTTGCCACCGTCGGCCTCTCGACCGGCATCACCGCCTCCCTGAGCGAGCCGGGCAAGCTCATCCTGGTGCTGGTAATGATCTGCGGCCGTCTCGGCCCGCTGACCCTGGCCATCATGCTCTCCAGACCGAGCGAGACCCGGATCCGCTACCCGGAAGAGAACGTCTACACCGGCTAACAGGCAGCCAAGTAGAGAGAGGGGCCAATGGCCCCTCTCTCTTTACCGCCGCAACTAACCGCCAAGCACTCAGATCGCTCATGCCGCCTTGCTTCTGGCCGGGCGCTTGCCAGCCCCCTTGCGGGGCGCCGCACCAACCCCATTGACAGCCGCACTCTTGCGACGGGTAAAGCGCCGCTTGTTGGCCCCCGGCACCTCCTTGGGCAGGGCGCTGAAGCTGGCTCCCGAATCCTGTCTGGCCCCTTCGATCAAGGCGCTCAATTGATCCGTCAGCGGCCCCATAAATTGCTGGTAACCGGTTTGACGCTCGGCGATCCGACCCAGGTGTTGCTCCCACAGCGCCGTCATGTCCGGCGTGGTGGCGGTGGCGGGCAGCGCCAGGATCAGGGCCCGTCCGGTCGGGGTCGCCTTGATGCTCTTGCCCTGCCGCACCAGGAAGCGCCGCTTGAACAGCAGGTCTATGATGCCAGCCCGGGTTGCCTCGGTGCCCAGGCCATCGGTCTCGCGCAGGATCTTGCGGATCTCGGGATCCTGCACATGACGGGCTATGCCCGTCATGGCAGCCAGCAGGGTGGCATCGGTGAATGCCTTGGGTGCCTGGGTCATCTTCTCCAGCAGCTCGCCCCGCTCGCACAACAGTTGCTCCCCTTCTCGCAACGCAGGCAGGGTACCGGCCTCCTCCTCATCGTCCTCTTCGACCCCGAGCAGCGCCTTCCAGCCCGCCTTGAGGATGCGCCGGGCCTTGGCCTGGAACAGGCCGCCCGCGATACGCAGCAACACCCGGCTGTCGTTGTACTCGAACGGGGGATAGAACTGCAGCAGGTACTGGCGGGCGACCAGGCCATAGAGCTTGCCCTCGTCGGCGGAGAGGCTCGCCAGGTTGCCATGTTTCTCGGTGGGGATGATGGCGTGATGGGCATCCACCTTGCCGTCATTCCACGCCTTGCTGCGGATCTTGCCGTCCGCCTCGGCCACGGCGCTGGCCAGCGTCGGGGCCGTAGCGGCGATGGCATCCCGCACCTGGGGCGCCCTGTTGAAGTGATCGCTTGGCAGATAACGGCTGTCGGATCTGGGGTAGGTGATGAGCTTGTGGCGCTCGTAGAGGCTCTGGCAGACATCCAGCACCCGTTTAGCATCCATGCCAAACCGCTTGGCGGCATCGATCTGCAGGCTGGAGAGGTTGTAAGGCAGTGGCGCCGCCTGTTTCCGGGCTTGCTCTTCCACCTCCTCCACCTGGGCTGGCTGGTTCTTGATGCGCTCAACCACCTTGGCGGCCAGTGCCCGGTTGAGCACCCGTCCCTCCTCGTCCTGCCAGGGCGCACAGGCCTCGGAAGGCAGCCACTTGGCGCTGAACCCCTCGTTGCGCTCCGTCATCACATGGGCCAGTACCTCGTAGAAGGGTTTGGGCACGAAGGCGTCTATCTCGAGATCCCGCCGCACCACCAGCCCCAGCAGCGGCGTCTGCACCCGACCGACCGACAGCAGCTCGCTGCAGCCGGCCTTGCGCCCAAGCAGGGTGTAGGCGCGGGTCATGTTGATGCCATAGAGCCAGTCTGCGCGGCTGCGGGCCAGCGCCGACACCGCCAGCGGCACGAACTCCTTGTTGTCCCGCAGCTTGTCGAGGGCGCGGCGCACCGCGGGAGGATTGAGATCACTGATGAGGCAGCGCTGCACCGGCTTGGTCTTGGGATAGCCGAGGAAGTCGATCACCTCGTCCACCAGCAGCTGCCCTTCCCTGTCCGGGTCACCGGCATTGACCACGCAGTCGGCCTGCTTGATGAGCCGCTTGATCACGGCAAGCTGGCTCTTGGTCTTGGGCTTGGCCACCAGCTGCCACTGGGCAGGAACGATGGGAAGGTGCTCCATCCGCCACTGCTTGTAGGTGGTGTCATAAGCATCGGGCTCCGCCTGCTCCAGCAGGTGGCCGATACACCAGGTCACTACGTCTCCCTGTGCCGTCTCGATGAAACCCTCACCCTTCTTGTGAGGCTTGGGTAGAACATCGGCGATGGCACGGCCAAGGCTGGGCTTTTCGGCGATAAAGAGTCGCATGACGGAGACACCTGAATACTGTATATGCGAACAGTATACATTGCTCCCTCCACAAACCCCAAATCCTGCGGCGGGCCATATGACAGGAGCACGCCAGGGCCTGGACTGGCGTTCAACCTTTCCCCGCCTGAGCCTGGTTCAGTGCGGACCTGAGCTCATCTCGAGATTGGATTTTGATTTAAATTCACATAATGAACATTAGGAGAAATTTAAATCCATAAGTTGCACCATATCAAAATATAAACCATGACTGAGGTCAATCTCTCGAGTCTCAAGACTACTACTATATTGGTAATATCCGATTCGAAGGACACCGCCACCATGCTTGGAAAAATGTTGAGAAAGACCTGGTTCTGGCTCCTGCTGCTTGGAGCCCTGCTGGGCGTCGCGGCACTGGGAGTGACAGTCACAGTGCTGCACAAGACCAGCTCCACCGAATTTTGCGTCTCCTGCCACTCCATGCAGACACCGCTCGCCGAGTATCAGGGCAGCGTCCACTTCCAGAATGTGAAGGGGATCCGCGCAGAGTGCGCCGACTGCCACATTCCCAATGAGCCAGCCTCCTACCTCTGGACCAAGATCCGCGCCGTGAAGGACATCTATCACGAGGCGATCGGCACGCTCGACACTCCCGAAAAATACGAAGCCCACAAGCTGCGCATGGCCCAGACGGTCTGGGATCAGCTCAAGGCCAATGACTCCGCCACCTGCCGCAGCTGCCACAGCTACGTCGCCATGGACATTCTGGCCCAGCGCCCCAACGCCCGCACCGAACACCCGGTCGCCATCAAGGAGGGGCAGACCTGCATCGACTGTCACCGTGGTGTCGCCCACATCATGCCCGACATGAGCGAGCTGGCAGCCGCCGGCGCGAGCGAACTGGCCGCCGCCGCCGCCCAGACTCCGGCCAGCGTCACCACCCGTTACGCCATCGCCACCACGCCCCTGTTCCTCGATGCCAAGGCCACCACGGACGAGGGTACCCTGATGCCGTCGACCCAGGTCGAGGTCCTGGCCAACGACAACGGCCGCGCCCAGGTGCAGATCGAGGGCTGGCAGCAGGACGGCGTGAGCGAGGTGTTCTACGCCGCCCCCGGCAAGCGCATCCTGAGCGTGCTGGTCGGCGATGCCGCCAAGCAGGCACTGATCACCAGCAAGAGCGAGACCGACGGCGCCACCAACCTCACCTGGCACCAGGTCAAGCTGACCGCCTGGGTGGATCAGGCCCAGCTCATCGGCGATCAGGGCAAGCTGTGGCAATACGCCTCCACCCTGATGTCCAACAACTGTACCGGCTGCCACGGCCTGACCGCGCTGGATCACTTCAATGCCAACCAGTGGATCGGCGTCATCAAGGGCATGGAGTCCCGCACCTCCCTCACCCCGGAGCAGGCGCGCATGCTGACCCAATACGTGCAGAAACACGCCAGTGACATGAGCGCGGCACACTGAGGCTGGAACAGAGGAATTCGATATGACTTTTTTCAATGATCAACAGACCAATCTGTCCCGCCGCAGCCTGCTCAAGGGCCTGGGGGCCTGCGCCGCCCTGCCCCTGCTTGGTGCCCTGTTCCCGAAGCACGCCCTGGCCCAGGCCATCAGCACAGCGCTGGAGCAGTTCCCCACCCTGGTCCCCGCCCAGAAGGGCATACTGACCGGCGCCCACTGGGGAGCCTTCGAGGCCATCGTCGCCGATGGCCGCATGGTGCGGGTCCAGCCGGTGGCCGACGATCCGGCACCGAATGACCTCATCGACATGGCGCCCTTCCAGGTCCATGCCAAGAACCGCATCAAGTACCCCATGGTGCGCAAGAGCTGGCTGGAGCACGGACCGGGCGCCAAACCCGAGCTGCGCGGCGCCGACGAGTGGGTGCGGGTGAGCTGGGAGCAAGCCATCGAACTGGTGGCCGGTGAAATCCAGCGAGTCCAGCGCGACGTCGGCCCGCAGGCGATCCACGCCGGTTCCTATGGCTGGAAGAGTGTGGGCATGTTCCACAACAGCCGCACCCTGCTACATAGGTTGATGAACCTCAGTGGCGGCTTCACCGGCTATGCCGGTGACTACTCCACAGGTGCGGCCCAGGTGATCATGTCCCACGTGATGGGCTCCATCGAGGTATACGAACAGCAGACCGCCTGGCCCAACGTGGTCGAACACGCCGAACTGGTGGTGCTCTGGGGGGTCAACGCTCAGGTCACCCTGAAGAACAGCTGGAACATGCCGGATCACGAGGGTCAGGCAGGCTTCAAGGCACTGAAAGAGAAAGGCACCCGGGTCATCAGCATCGATCCCGTCTACAACGAGACCGCCAAGCTGGCCAACGCCGAGTGGATTGCGCCGAACGCCTACACAGACGTGGCCATGATGCTGGGGGTGGCCCACACCCTCTATAGCGAGAAGAAGCACGATCAGGCCTTCCTCGATCGCTACGCCGTCGGCTTCGACAAGTTCCTCGCCTACCTGCTTGGCCAGGACGACGGCCAGCCTAAGAGCGCCGAGTGGGCGAGCAGCGTCTGCGGCGTCGAGGCCAAGGTGATTCGCCAGCTGGCTCTCGACATGGCAGCCAAGCGCACCATGATCATGGCTGGCTGGGGCATGCAGAGACAGCACCACGGGGAGCAGCCGAACTGGATGCTGGTCACCCTGGCGGCCATGTTGGGTCAAATCGGCCTGCCGGGCGGCGGTTACGGCTTCAGCTACCACTACTCTTCCGGTGGCAGCCCCACCGCCAAGGGGGGGATCCTGGCGGGTATCTCCGCCGGCAACGCGCCCAAGAACAGCCCGGCCCCCATTCCGGTGGCCCGCATCGCCGACTGTCTCGCCAATCCGGGCAAGACCATCGACTTCAACGGTCGCAAGGTGACCTATCCGGACATCAAGCTGGTCTATGTGGCGGGCGGCAACCCCTTCCACCACCATCAGGACACCAACAACTTGCTCCAGGCCTGGCGCAAGCCGCAGACCGTGATAGTCCACGAGCCCTACTGGACCGCCACCGCCAAGCACGCCGACATAGTGCTGCCGGTCACCACCAGCTACGAGCGCAACGATCTGGAGATGGGGGGCGACTACTCCCAGCGCTATGTGTTCCCCATGCATCAGTGTGTGCCGCCCCAGCACGAGGCCCGCAACGACTTCGACATCTTCAGCGCCATCGCCGCCAAGCTGGGCCTGCAAGAGGCCTATACCGAGGGCAAGGACGAGATGCTGTGGCTCAAGCAGATGTACGACGGCATGGCCGCCCAGGCCCGGGGTGCCCGGGTCGCGCTGCCGCCGTTCAGCATGTTCTGGGAATCCAACAACTACATCCGTTTCCCGATCCCCGAGGCGAACCGCCAGTGGATCCGTCACGCCGATTTTCGCGAGAACCCGCTGCTCAACCCGCTCGGTACCCCGTCCGGCAAGATAGAGATCTTCTCCAACACGGTGGCGGGCATGAACTATGCCGATTGCGCCGGTCATGCCAAATGGTTTGAGCCCAAGGAGTGGATCAAGAGCGAGGTAGCCGCGCGCTATCCGCTGTCGCTCAACACCTCACACCCGACCCAGCGGCTGCACTCCCAGCTGGACAACACCCCGCTGCGGGACAAGTTCGCCATCGCCGATCGAGAGGCCATCCTGATCCACCCGGACGACGCCAAGGCACGCGGCATCCAGGATGGGGATCTGGTGCGCGCCTTCAACGATCGCGGCCAGATCCTGGTGGGGGCGCTGCTCTCGAAAGACATTCGCCCCGGCGTGGTGCGGATCTGCGAAGGAGCCTGGTTTGATCCGGCCAAACCGGGCGAGGTGGGCGCCATCTGCAAGAACGGCAACGTCAACTGCCTGACCTTCGACGAGGGCTCTTCCAGCCTGGCGCAAGGCAACTGCGGCCACATGGCCCAGCTGCAGATCGAGAAATACAGCGGACCAGATCTCGTCAACACCGCCCATGAGGTACCGGTCAACGCCTGAGTGATCGATTGACCAACCAAAACGGCGCCCTCGAGGCGCCGTTTTTTATTGCTGATAGTGAGTCCTTCAACTGCACATTCCACCCTGGGTGACCGGTGACGTGGCTTAGAAATCGCCCTCCACCATGTACTCTTCAGCACACTCCACCAACTGTGGCCAGAGATCTTCCGGCACCCAGGCCTCGGGGTCATCCTCGTCCCCATCATACTGGGTCCAGAAGAAGGCGCGCAGACCACTCGCGAAGTCGTCGCTGATCTCGGCCAGCTCCGAGAGCGGCCCCAGCCAGGCGATGCGACGCAGGCCCGAGGCGAGATCGTTGATGGCATCCATCAGGGTGCGATCGTCCTGACTCTGCTCCACCAGCAGGGTGAAGCGCTCGCGGGCGCTCTCGGTCTGATCCTCATCCAGTTCGCCCACATCGGCCAACAGATCGACAAAGTCCTCCAGCAAGAACTCGATCAGGGACTCCCTGTCCTCAAACCACTGGATCTGGGCCCCCTTGGTACCCAGCACGGAGGCATCGAACGAATCATCGAGATGGCACAGCGCCCATGGATCGTCAGTCATTGCTACCCTTCCTACCGCTTGAAATAAGGACCATATCTTATGCCTGGTGCGTCCCCCACGCTACCTCGGAGGACGAGACAGGCCCGAGCGTCCCAAGATGGAACCAAACCGCCCATTGGGGCGCTAACCGTCGACCCTGGCCACCTTGGGCAGGGAAAGCGAGGCGGCCAGCCCGCCCAGCTCGGCACGCCCCATGATGAGGCTGCCACGATAGGCTTCGGCCAGGTCTGACACTATGTTGAGGCCGAGCCCGGAGCCCGGCACCTTCTCGTCGAGGCGCACCCCGCGCAGCACCGCCTTGGCGATCTGATCCTCGCTCATGCCGGGGCCGTCGTCCTCGATACGCAGGGTGATCCAGCCCCCCAGCTCGGCGCTGGAGATGCGCAGCTCGCTGGCCGACCATTTGAAGGCGTTCTCCAGCAGGTTGCCCACCATCTCGTCGAAGTCCTGCTCCTCCACCCCGACCGCCAGGTTGGCTGGCACCTGCAGGTCCACCGTCTTGCCCGGGTAGAGCCGGGAAAAGGCACGGCAGATGTACTCCACCCGTGCCCGCACCGGGGTCGAGACCCCGAGGATCTTGGCGGCCCCGGTGACCCGCGCCTTGCCGAGGTGATAATCGATGTGGCGCTGGATCTTATCGAGCTGCTCGCCGATGGCGGCCTGATCCTCGGGGGGCAGCTGGGCCACCTGATTGCGCATGATGCTGAGCGGTGTCTTGAGGGCGTGAGCCAGGTTGCCGGTGTGAGAGCGGGCTCGCTGCAACAGCTCACCGTAGTGGTGCAGCAGACGGTTGATGTCTTCCACCAGCGGCTGGATCTCCAGCGGATAGCGCAGCCTGAACCCCTCCTGATGACCCTGATGGACCCGGCCCAACTCGCGGCGCAGCAGGTGGAGCGGCCGCAGGCCGTAGACGATCTGGAACATGAAGCCCAGCACCAAACCGGCGGCCGCAAAGCCGAGACCGAGGAAGAGGCTGATCCGGGTCTTCTTCAGGGTCTGGGTCAGGGCACTGCTGTCCTTGGCCATCACCAGGGTAAACACCTTGTCAGAGCCCGGCAGCAGCACAGTGCGGGTCATGATCAGCAGGGGCTCCTTGTTGGGCCCCTTGCCGACGAAGAGATCCGGATCCCCGAAGGCCGACTTCAGGCCGTGGGCGCTCAGGTGCACATCCCACAGGGAGCGGGATCGGCTGACCACGGCATCCCCCAGCTCAAGCTGCCAGTAATAGCCGGAATAGGGTTGGCGGAAACGGGGGTCCGCCATGGGCTCGGTGACGACGGGCAGGCCGTCGGGCTGGATCTCGAGACGGGAGAGCAGATCGTAGAGCTGCAACCGCAGGCCGTCGGCTTCCGCCTCCTGCCAATAGTTGCGCATCATGGTCTGTAGGCTGAAACCGGTGGCGAACAGGAAGAGCCCGCACCAGACGAGGGCGATGACCACCAGCCGTCCCCGCAGGGTACGTACCAGCCTCATTCAGCCCACCCGGCCATCGGTTGCGATGGCGTCATTCGTTGATCCGGTAGCCGAGGCCGCGCACCGTCTCGATCAGATCGGCGTGGGTCTTCTTGCGGATCCGGCCGATGAACACCTCGACCGTGTTGGAGTCGCGATCAAAATCCTGGGCATAGATGTGATCGATCAGCTCGCTGCGCGACACCACCTTGCCCCTGTGCTGCATCAGGTAACCCAGCACCCGGAACTCGTGGGCGGTGAGCTTGATGGGGGTTCCTTCGTACCATACCTGAGACGCCGCCATGTCGAGCCGTACCCCGCCAATCTCGAGGATGGAGCTGGCGTTGCCCGCCGCCCGGCGCACCAGCGCCTGTACCCGTGCCACCAGCTCGGCGACCTGGAACGGCTTGGTGAGGTAGTCATCGGCACCGGCGTTGAGCCCCTCAATCTTCTCGTGCAACTGACCGCGGGCGGTCAGCACCAGCACAGGGGTGTCCATCCCCTTGCTGCGCCACTCCTTGAGCACGCTCAGACCATCGCGACCCGGCAGGCCGAGATCCAGAATGATGGCATCATAGGGCTCGGTCTCGCCGAGAAAACCCGCCTCGTTGCCATCGTGGCAGAGATCGGTCACAAATCCGGACAGGCGCAGCTGTTCCGCCAGCTGGCCTGCCAGGATCTTTTCATCTTCAACTATCAGAATTCGCATAAATGGGTATCCAAAGCAGAGTTGCGCCTGTACCGGCGGCGATTGGGGGACGAATCATCAGGGCGGGGAACATCCGGTTGATCACTCCTCTTCCGGGGGCGGGCGAGGCTCGAACAGGCGTTCCAGGTGATGGCCCTTGAGCCACACCATCTCCAGGTTGTCGGCGCGATAGCCTACCTTGATGACGCTGTTCTCGTCGTCGATGAGCCGAAGCTCATAGAGCCAGACCCCGTCCTCCTCCCCCAGATCGACGCGCAGTACGCGCACCGGCAGGCGGGAAGCCACCTCCATCAGCTCATGAAAAGGCCGGATCCGCCCCTCGCTGACCGCCTGTTGCAGCAAGGCCTCGTTCGGCTGGGCCGACTGGACCAGCATCGGCAGCAGCAATCCCAGCAGGGGCAGCGCGCTATTCATGGGTGATTCATCTCTCAAAACCTAACATAATGCCGTTTATAGTGTGCCAGCCATGAATCCGGAATGAATATGATCCCACGCAGTATCCTGCTGATCCTCTGCCTTTTTTCCACCCTTGGCTGGGCGGCTCAGGCGCGTCTCGACATGCCGGCCCTGGTCAAGCTGTTGCTGGCACAAGGGTACCACGACATTCGGGAAGTCGAGCTGGAAGGGGACAAATTCGAGGTGGAAACCCTGGACGCCGACGATAGGCGAGTGCAACTGCAGGTCGATGCCTACAGCGGAGAGATCACCAAAAAAGAGGCCGATTAGGCCTCTTTTGCTATGGGCGTGACGGCTGTTGCGCCGCCCTCCCGACCGGTTGCGGAGGTCGGCGCCAGGGACGCAGCAACTTATCTCGCCGCGGCCACAACAGTGCCCCCGCCAGCAACAGGTAAATGAGGGGCTCCTGCCAGCCACTCTTGACCGACCACCAGTAGTGCACCGGCACCAGCAGGGCCACCGCATAGATCCAGTTGTGCAGCTTCTGCCAGGCCGGCCCCATACGCCGCAGCAGAGCCGGGATCGAGGTGATGCTGAGCGCAATCAGCAACAGCAGCGCCACCATGCCCACCACTATGTAACTGCGCTTCACCAGCTCGCCGCCGATCAGCCCCCAGTCAAACTGCAGATCCAGCCCCAGCCAGACCATGAAGTGCAAGCCGGCCCAGGCCGCGCACCAGAGCCCGAGGGGGCGGCGCAGCTTGATGAGCTGACCCTGGCGCCAGCGTTTGGCCAGCGGCGACACCAGCAGGGTGAGCAGCAACAGGTGCAGTGCCCCCTTCCCGAGGTAGTGGGTCAGCCCCTGAACCGGATCCCCCCCCAGCAGCCCGGCCGGCACCGCATAGCCCAGCCAGAGCAGGCACCCCAGCGCCCCCAGATGCACCAGGGCCCGCAGCAGGGTGATATGGCGCGTGGTCAGTCTCATTGTCATGCGTCGGCTCCCCGTCTCAATACCATTTGCGCAGATCCATCCCCTGATAGAGGGAGGCCACCTCGTCGCCATAGCCGTTGAACATCAGGGTCGGCTGGCGCTTGGCACCGAAGATGCCCCCCTCGCCGATGAAGCGCTCGCTCGCCTGGCTCCAGCGCGGATGATCCACTTGTGGATTGACGTTGGCATAGAAACCATATTCGTTTGGTGCCAACAGGTTCCAGGTAGTTGGAGGCATCTCCTCCACCAGGCGGATGGAAACGATGCTCTTGATGCTCTTGAAGCCGTACTTCCAGGGCACCACCAGCCGGATGGGCGCCCCGTTCTGGGCCGGCAGCGTCTTGCCGTAGAGCCCCATCGCCAGGAAGGCGAGCGGGTGCATCGCCTCGTCGAGGCGCAAGCCCTCCACATAGGGGTAATCGATACCGCCGCCGAGGGAGCGGGAGGCCTGTCCCGGCAGTTGCTCGGGATCATAGAGGGTCTCGAACGCCACGAACTTGGCGCGACTGTTGGGCTCGGCCCGGCGGATCAGATCCGCCAGCGGGATGCCGCTCCAGGGCAGCACCATGGACCAGGCCTCCACGCAGCGCAGCCGGTAGATCCGCTCCTCCAGGGTACTTTTGTTGATGAGATCCCACACATCCAGGGTAAAGGGGTTGACCACCTCCCCCTCGACCTTGAGCGTCCAGGGCTCGGGCTTGAGGTAATGGCCATTGCGGGCCGGATCCCCCTTGTCGGTGCCGAGCTCATAGAAGTTGTTGTG
This sequence comes from Aeromonas sp. S2(2024), assembly GCF_041402505.1. NCBI lineage: Bacteria > Pseudomonadati > Pseudomonadota > Gammaproteobacteria > Aeromonadales > Aeromonadaceae > Aeromonas > Aeromonas sp. S2(2024). The sequence continues at coordinate 51,927 of NZ_JBGLRL010000018.1, read as the reverse complement.
GCTGGTCGCCTTCTCCAGCGGCGTCAGGGTCAATCCGTCCGGCCGGGTCGCAGCCTTGTAATTGAGTGGTTTGGTGGCAGGCGCCGGGGTCGACTCCTCGGCGGAGAAGAGATCCAGCAGGCTGGCCTGGGTGGGAAACGCCAGGGTGGCGGCACTCAGTCCCAACCCTTTCAGAATGAGTCGGCGATCCTGATAGACGGCTTCCGGCGTGACATTCTGTTCGGTGAGGTGATGAGAGGAACGGCGCTTGATCAACATGGAAAACTCCCGGGGCGATGAGGCTGACAACCATAAGACCCGCCCCGGCCGAGTTTTATTTCACACAAAATTACATGGGCTGGTAAAGAGGCAGCGCCTTGGCCATGGTGCCGACCAAGAACAGCAGAATGAATACCAGCAGGGGGACTATCACGTTTGGCGCCATCAGACTCACTCCATGAGCGGGACAGGGCCTCTAACTATGGGCTAAGGCCAAGGACGCCTCCAGTGAATTTTTTTCGCGAGCGCAAGCGTATTCCCGAGTTGAAAAGAGTGACGGAGATCACACACAATCCGGCCCCTGCTTGCCGCCCCCTTGCCGAAGGGTAGGCTGCCTCCTTTTCCGGATTCAACCACTGAGAGTCATGCCATGAGCCCATTGATCGCCATCGCCATCACGACCGGAATCCTCTCTGCCGTCTGGGGCGGACTGGCCGCCGCCCTCGGCCTCATCTCCTGGGTCGGTTTCCTCGGTTGTACCAGCTACTTCGCCTCGAGCGGCGGTTACAAGGCGCTGCTGCAGACCCTGCTGTGCAACGCCACCGGCATGCTGTGGGCACTGCTGCTGATCCACGGCGAAGGTTGGTGGGGTGCGGGCATGGCGGGCTATCTGATGACGGGGGTGGTGGCGACCCTGATGTGCGTGCAGGCCAGGCAGCAGTGGCTGGGCTACATTCCGGGCACCTTCGCCGGTTGCTGCGCCACCTTCGGGGCGGCGGGGGAGTGGCGGCTCATCCTGCCATCTCTGGTCATAGGTGCGTTGTTTGGCTATCTGATGAAGGCGAGCGGCCTCTGGCTATCCAGCAAGACCCAGGCCACGGCGAACGCGGCCGATCCCGCCCGCTCCTGAAACCCGGCGCGACATGGCAAAACGGCCTGACCACCACAGTGGTCAGGCCGTTTTCATTTTGCCCTTGGGATCAGCTCTTCAGCTTGAAGTTGGCCGCCTCGATACCGTGCCGATTCAACAGCTTGTAAAAATCGGTGCGGTTTCTCCCCGCCATGTTGGCCGCCAGGGTCACATTCCCCTCCGTGGTGCGCAGCAGGCGGATCAGATACTCCTTCTCGAACTCGGCGCGCGCCTCGTTGAACGAGGGCATGCCGCCGACACCACCGCTCAGGGCCGACTCCACCATGGCGGCGCCGATCACCGGGCTACAGCAGAGGCTGGCGAGCTGTTCCACCACCCCATAGAGCTGACGGACGTTGCCGGGCCAGGCCGCCGCCGCCAGCAGGGCCAGCGCCTCCGGCGAAAAACCGAGAGCCGCGCAGTTGTCGTGGCGACTGCGATAGTCGTCCAGCGCCTGACGTGCCAGCAGAGGAATATCCTCGCTGCGGGCGCTGAGGGGCGGCAAGGTGATGTTGGCCACATTGAGGCGGTAGAAGAGATCCTCCCGAAAACGCCCCTCCTCCATGGCGGTGACCAGATCCTGGTGGCTGGAGCTGATGACCCGCACCTCGGGGGTACCCTGACCATATTCCGCCAGCACCTGCAGCAACTTGGCCTGCAACGACTCCGACAGATTCCCTATCTCGTCGAGAAACAGGGTCGCCCCCTTGGCCTGCTCGAACAGGCCAGACTGCCCATCCTCGCCAAACAGCTGCAGATCCAGCGCCGCCCACGGCAAGGCAGCGCAGTTGATGGTGTGCAGCGGCTGGTCACGGCGGCTGCTTGCCTGGTGCAGCGCCTGGGTCATCACCCCCTTGCCGGAACCTGACGGCCCCATGATCAGCACGGGCACCTCCATGGCGGCGATGCTGCTCGCCTGGATCAGCAACTGCTCCATCTGGGGGTTGCGGGTCTGGATGAGGGACTGCCACTCATGCTGCTGTTTCGGACGGGTCAGGCTCAGGGCGTGCTCTATGGTGACGAGCAGCTCGTCCTTGTCGATGGGCTTGGTGAGAAAGCTGAACACCCCGGAGCGGGTCGCCTGGATGGCGTCGGGAATGGTGCCGTGGGCGGTCATGATGATGACCGGCATGCCGAGCCACTGGGACTGGATCCGCTCGAACAGCGCCAGTCCGTCCATGCCCCCCATCCGCAGGTCGCTCAGCACCAGATCGGCCCGTTGTTGACGCAGCCTGTCCAGCGCCCCCTCGGCGCTGTCGGCGGTATCCACCTCGTAACCCTGACTGCGCAGGCGCATGCTCATCAGCTTGAGCAGGCTGGCATCATCGTCCACCAGCAGAATGCGACTCATGCTCTCACCCCTTTACCGTGAAGACTTGTTGTTCTCCCCTGCCCGGCATGCCCTCGGCGCATCATGGCTGGGCGCCCCCATTGAGCTTGCGCTGGTTGAGTTGTTCATCGATGGCGGAGAGCTGCTCGATCTGGCGGCGCAGACGCTGTACCTCCTGGCTCTGATCGTCGCGGCGACTGTCACGGGCCAACAGCTCCTCACCGAGGGCTATCCAGCTGCGCAGAAAGGCCTGGGCATCCAGGCCGAGCTCGGGCAGCAGGGCCTTGAGCTTGTCCAGCCCAGCCCGGCGACTCGCCACCGACTCGGACGGATGGGTGTTGACCATGGCCAGGCTGACCCGGCTCTCGAGATCGGTGGCTCCGGCCAGCCGTTCGCGCTCCTGTATCCGCTGCTGGGGACGGCTGGCCAGCAACCAGTCCGAGTACTGCAGGCGCACCTGCATCTCTTTATTGGCGAACTCCATCCGCTTGGCGAGGACCTGCTCCGAGGGCTCTGTCAGGCTGCGCGATGGCAGCAGGGAGCAGCCTGCGAGCAGGCTCATCATCAATACGGGTACAACGAATCGTTTCATCTTGAATTTCACTTAAGATCCAACCGGAAACAGACATCAGCCTGTTCATCCTCAATTAATTTAAGCTCGCCCCCCAGGCTCATCGCCGACTCGCGGGCAATGGAGAGGCCCATCCCGGATCCTTTCAACAACCCCTGGCGCACTATGCTGCCCTGCTCGAACGGCTCGAAGATCCGTTCCCGCTCGTCCAGCGGGATGACGGGCCCTTCATTGGCCACCTCCAGCCAGCCGCCATTGGCATCCTGGCCGGCACGGATCCAGATCTGGCCACCCTTGGCGCCATAACTGACCGCGTTGGAAAACAGGTTGTCGAGGATGAGTCGCAGGCGATAAGGCTCTGCCTGCAAGCTGATGGGCTCGGGCGGCCAGTGTACACTGATTTGTTTGGATTCCAGCGCCAGCCGGTACTCTGCAGACAATTCTGACAACAGGGGGGCCAGCGGCACCGCCATCAGGCTGAACACCTCCTGCTGGCTGAGGCGATTGAAGTCGAGCAGCCGCTCGATCAGGGTCTGCAGCCGGCGGCTGTTCTCCTCCAGCATCTGGCAGATCTCCTGCTGATCCCCATTGAGCGGCCCCACCAGTTGCTCGGAGAGCAGATCCGCCCCCTCCCGCAGCACGGCGAGGGGCGTCTTCAACTCGTGGGAGACATGGCGCAGGAATTGGTACTTCTGCTGTTCCAGCTCCTTGAGCTTGTCGTGCAGCCAGCCGATCCGCTCTCCCAGCAACACCAGTTCGGCAGGGCCATCCACCGGGCGCGTGTCCGGCTCGACACCGGCCCCCAGGCTCAGGATCCGCGACTCAATCTGACGCACGGGGTGGATGATGAGGTAGGTAAACAGCAGTACCAGCAACAGACTGAGTCCCACCACGAAGCCACTGACCCACCAGATCTCCTTCCTCAGCTCGGCGATGGCCGCCCGCATCCCCGCCACATGCTCGTCAACCTGACTGCGGGTAACCACTTCCAGCTGCTGGTTGAGTTCATTGAACTGGGTGAAATTGGGACTGGTCGCCTCCATCCTGGCCTTGCGCAGATCCTGCAAGCCATCCAGCCAGGCCAGGGTGGCCTCGAGATCGGAGTAGACGGCGGCATCCGGGATGGATTGCCGATGAGTGGCGAGCAGCTCGCGATAGCGGGCCAACTGCTGCTGATAACTGCCGAGAATGCGCTCGTCCCCCAGCACCGCATAGCGGCGCAAGGTGCGCTCCAGATCGATGGCCTGGGCGGTGAGCAGGGTAGCCCGGCGGGTATCCCGCACCGCACGTTCCATCTCGTCGCTGGTCAGTTGGCCCAGATGGGAGAGCGCCTGACTGTCGTGCCAGATCATGCCCCCCAGGGGCATCAACACCAGCACGAAGCCCATCAATACCACCTGGAGCAGGGAACGAGGCCGAACCTTGGTCATCTTCTGCTGTCTCGATTCGTCATGGGGGGGCCAGCATATCCGCACTCCATGAAAAAGCAAAACCGGCCAAGGGGCCGGTTTGATTGCACTCGGAATTCGGATTTACGCCAGACCGACGGATGCCAGGCAGATGATCAGGATCACGGCCAAGGCTCCTGAGGCGGTCAACAGCGCCCATTTCATCTCCACACTCATGCAAACCTCCTTTCTGCCAATCAGAGTTGGATCACAACAGATAACAATATGTTAATTCATAGTGAATCCGATAACCGTGAGCTGCGTATATATTTCAGACGAGCCCAACCCAAGGAATGGCAACCATGTTTTACCTCTGCAGCATTGGATCCAATCTAGACCCTGCCCAGCATGTCAGCCAGGCCGTGGAAGAGCTGCTGGCCCGCTTCGGCCAGCTGCGTCTGAGCTCGGTGATCCAGACCACACCGGTGGGGATGCGCTCGCACCATGACTTTCTCAACTGCCTGTTCGTCGTCCAGAGCGAGCTCTCCGCCGCCCAGCTGAAGGCCGAATTCGTCACCATGGAGCTGGCCCATGGGCGGGATCGCGGCAATCCCCTGTGCAAGGTGACGGACAGACCCCTCGACATCGACATCCTGGCCAGCCACGAGAGGGATGCCTTCGCCGGGGTCGGGGTGGATGCCTATCTCGGGGATCTGCTGGCCGAGATGTATGAGGGGGGACGGGTTGGCGCCCACAAGGTGACGCTGCGTCTGCGCACCAGCAAGGTGTTTGCACAGCAGGCCTTCGGCCAGCAGCCCGTCGCCCTCCGACAGCCGACCGATGAGCGCCAGGAGCTGTCCGCCGTGCCCCCGGACATGCCTGCCCATCAGGCAACCATTCGCCACCACTAGTCGCCCTGCTGGATCACCACGACGGGAGCCCGATCAGACTCCCGCCATCGCTTCATTCAACGACGCGCTCATAACGTCTAGATGACGGCCAGAGCCCGGCCACCATCCACCCGGATGCTGGCTCCCGTCATATAGTCGTTTGCCATCAAGAGCGTGACTGCCTGCCAGATGGGTTCCAGCCCCCCCTCCCTCGCCAACGGCGTCCGGGCCAGCACCTGCTGGCGCCAGGCGTCGCCATGCTCATCGAGAAACAGGATGGGGCCGGGCTCTATGGTGTTGACCCGCACCTCGGGTGCCAGCTCCCGGGCAAAGCTCATGGCCAGCGAATGGGCGCCCGCCTTGGTGGCCACATAAGCGGCGAACTGGGGCGCCGGGGCGTGAATGTAGATGTCGGTGATGTGGATGATGCTGGCGTTGTGCTGGCGCGCCAGCTGGGGTGCCAGCGCGCGATTCAGCTGAAATGGCGCCGCCATGTGCACCCGGTAAAACTGCTCGAACTGTTCCAGTTGTGCCGCCGGCTCGTCAGCCTCTGGCTCGAAGGCCGAGGCGTTGTGGATGATCAACGCCAGATCATCATGGGCACCCAGTGCCGTGGCAAGCCGTGCGACCTCCCCTTCCACGGCAAAATCCGCCTGCACCAGCTCAACGCCCAGGGCCCGCAGGTGGGCCAGCTCGGCTCGCTCGCTGCGATAGCTGCCCGTCACCTGCCAGCCAGCGGCCACCAGCTGCTCGCATAAATAGAACCCCAGCCGACGGCCGCAGCCCGTTACCAATGCACGCATACCCTCTCCTTTTGTCGTTGCTTGCCGGCCCGGGGCCGTGCCTATCAATCTCAACGGTACAAGCCATTGGCCCCGAGCACCGTCCAGCGGACATAGTGACACCACTTTAACCCTTTTGGAGCCACACACATGCTGCAGATCCGCGATCACATGAGCCGCCTGACCCACTCCCTCAGCCCGCAACTCGGCCTGGCCGAGGCACTCGACAGGCTCCATCAGGCAGACTCGAGCGGCCTGCCGGTGCTGGACGACCAGAAACGACTGATCGGATTTCTCTCCGAGCAGGACTGCATCCCGAGTCTGCTCACCGGCAGCTACCACTGCGACAGCCGTACCCAGGTGGAGGATCTGATGAGCCGTACCCCGCTGTTCGTCAGCCCGGACGACAGCATCCTGGATCTCGCCCGCCAGATGACCGGGGCCAAGCCCAAGATCTATCCGGTGCGGGAAGGGGACAAGGTGGTCGGCATCATCAACCGCCGGCAGGTGATGCAGGCCCTCAACGCGCAGATGAAGCAGTGTCAGGCCACCTAGAGCTGGTAGCGTCCCCGATCGCCGATATCGAAATGCAGCGGCATGCGCCACTTGGCCAGACTGAGCAGGCCGAGCAGCAGGCCGCTCGCCAGGGCAACCAGGGCCGCAGCCCAGGCAACGCGGATCCACTCCAGCAACCACAGCAAGGGCAACAACAGCGGCAGGAGCCTGATGCCCGGGATGGCGAAACAGAATTGCTCCTTGAACGCCAGGCCACAGAGGGTGGCCAGGGCCGCCCCCAGCACCAGGATGGCGGGGGCACCACAGGCGGCCAGCATCAACCCGCCCCAGGCCAGCCCCTGCAGTAAAAACCGCACCCGCTTGTCATATAGGTGCAGACAGAATCCACACAGACCGCTCGCCACCACCAGCATGGTCAGCCACTGAGACGGCGACAACGGCACCAGCCATCCCAGCACTCCTGCCCCTCGACACAACAGCAGCAAAGCTGTCAGACTCAGTCCGAGACGATAGAGACAGACAGAAAGCCTGTCGATGCCATCCAGTTCACTTTCTATTTCAGGGTTTGCCATCCGGGGTCGTCTCTAGTGAGATATCTGCCGGTCACTATACCCCGTGGATCGTGAACCCGCCCCGAGTGTTCAGGAGATGTGATTTGCGAAGCTTGCTCGTGCTCTGCTTGCTGCTGCCCTGCTGGCTGTCGGCCAGAGAGCTGGTCATTGGCGGCATCCTGGAACCCCCTCTGAAATGGCTGGATCACAGCGGCCAGCCACGGGGCCTGGATGTGGATCTGGTCACCACCATCTTCGGCGGCCTCAAGGTCCCCATCAGGATAGAGCTGCTCGACTCCGGCGCCAGGCTCACCCGCAATGCCGAGGGCGGCGTCTATGACCTGCTGTTGAGCCACTCCTACAAGCCGGAGCGGGAGTCCTACCTGCTCTACCCCGAACAGGCCCATATCCGCCACAGCTGGCACTTCTTCGTGCGCAAGGATGACCTGGGGAAGATCCGCTACCGCACCCTGGCCGATCTAAAGCCCTGGCGCATCGGCGTCACCAAAGACTTCTCCTACACCCCGGAACTGACGGCAGCCATGGCCGATCCGGCCTATCGCGTCCAGGTGATCCCCATCAACCAGCTGCAACTGCGCAAGCTGATCGCCGGACGCATCGATGTGGTCCCCATGTCTCTGGTCACCGCCTTCGCCCAGATAAGGGAAGAGGGACTTGAGGGCAAGCTCGACTACCTGCCCAAGCCGCTCAAGAGCAGCCCCTACTACCATGTGTGGTGCAAGGCCCGGGCCGATGCCGACACCCCGGCGCTGATGGCAGCCTATGATGCAGAGCTGCTGCACATGAAGCGCGACGGCCGTCTCAAGGCCCTCTACGACAAGTACGGCATCCCCTACCTCGAGCCCTGAGCCCGCCATGCCGGAGCCGGCGGCGAGAACAGGGCTTCACATCGCTCCATATCAGAAGCTACAGCAAAATCAGGGGCTCGTGTGGAAGGCGCTACTCAGGGCTTCACGTCCCGCAGGATGGGATTTTGCAGTGAAATCAACGTCTCGGTGGACTGGATCTCGTCTATGGTCTGGATCTTGTGGATCAGCACCGTCTGCAACTCGTCGATGGAGCGGGTCATCACCTTCATGAAGATGCTGTAGTGACCCGTGGTGTAGTAGGCCTCCACCACTTCGTCCAGCGCCTGCAGCTTGGCCAGCGCCGAGGGGTAATCTTTCGCACTTTTAAGATTGATGCCGATAAAGCAGCAGACATCGTAACCCAGCTTCTTCGCGTTCACCTGCACCCGCGTCCCCTCGATGATCCCCGCCTGCTTCATCTTCTCCACCCGCACATGGATGGTGCCCGGGCTGACCGCCAGTTGCTTGGCAAGCTCGGCGTAAGGGAGCCGCGCATTGTCCATCAGGGCGGTGAGGATGGCCTGATCGAGATTATCGATCCGATAATTTTCCGACACTTTTTCGCACTCCCGTTGATGATATCTCAGTAACAACCCTGATATTTTGAATAAAAAAATACGTAAAGCCTATTTCTATTGTCGAATATTGAATTTGTTGCGCGTTCTGTTGAAGAATCGCCATATCCAACGAGTTTGAAACAGGTATTCAGCATGAAACAGCACTACATTCGCAGCCAACAACAGATCAGCTTCGTCAAAGAGATGTTCTCCCGCCAACTCGCCCAGCAACTGGGTCTGATGGAGGTACAAGCCCCCATTCTGAGCCGAGTCGGTGATGGCACTCAGGACAACCTGTCCGGCCACGAGAATGCGGTGCAGGTCAAGGTGAAAACCCTGCCAGAACACAGCTTTGAAGTAGTGCATTCACTGGCAAAGTGGAAGCGCCAGACCCTCGGCCGCTTCGGTTTCGGCCCCGGTGAAGGCATCTACACCCACATGAAGGCGCTGCGTCCGGACGAGGATCGCCTCACCCCCATCCACTCCGTCTATGTGGATCAGTGGGACTGGGAGAAGGTGATGCCGGGCGAACGCCGGGATCTGGCCTACCTGCAGGAGACGGTGCGCGGCATCTGGGCCGCCATCAAGGCCACCGAGCGCGCGGTCTGCGCCGAACACGCGCTGACCCCCTTCCTGCCAAGCGAGATCCAGTTCCTGCACAGCGAAGAGCTGCTGACCCGCTACCCGGATCTCGATGCCAAGGGGCGCGAGCGGGCCATCGCCAAGGAGCTGGGGGCTGTCTTCCTCATCGGCATCGGCGGCGCCCTCTCCCACGGCGAGCGCCACGACGTGCGCGCCCCGGACTACGACGACTGGAGCAGCGAGAGCGAACTGGGGCTGGCGGGTCTGAACGGCGACATCCTGGTGTGGAACCCGGTGCTGGAAGACAGCTTCGAGATCTCCTCCATGGGGATCCGGGTGGACGCCGAGGCGCTGCGCCGCCAGCTCGCCATCACAGGTGACGAGGATCGCCTGCAGTACGACTGGCACCAGGACCTGCTGGCCGCACGGATGCCGCAGACCATAGGCGGCGGCATAGGCCAATCCCGTCTGGCCATGCTGTTGCTGCAAAAAGAGCACATAGGTCAGGTCCAGGTAGGTGTCTGGCCATCCGAGATGAAGGCCGCCATCCCGGGCATGCTGTAAGCAAATCTAGGCATCCGGCAACCCATGCCGTATGCAGAAGGTGTGTGGCCGTGCGGACTGAGAGAGCGCAGTCCGGGCAGGCTGTAAGCCGTGTGGTCATCCCCGATGATCCGCTGCGAAACCGGGGCTTGCCCCTGCGACCCGCTCAACCCACGCCAGGTCGCATCGAATACATTCCTCCCGGCAATCTTCGGATTGCCGTTTTTTTTTGCCTCCGAATCACCGCCACCAGATATGACAACGCCAGCCCGAGGGCTGGCGTTGTGGGCACCGACACGAGATCGGTTACTGGGTCATGGTCAGGCCGTTGCTGTCGGCTCCCAGCAGCAGCTTCTTGCCGGGGATAACCCGACCGCTGAGCAGGGCCTGGGCCAGCGGGTTCTCCACCTTCTGCTGAATGGCCCGCTTGAGGGGGCGCGCCCCGTAGACAGGGTCGAAGCCGGCGTGGACCAGCTTGGTCAGCAGCTCCTCGCTCACCTCCACCTCGTAACCCTGGGCCTCCAGGCGGCCCATCAGGCTCTTCAGCTGGATGCGGGCGATGGACTTGATGTGATCCTCGCCAAGGGGGTGGAACACCACGGTCTCGTCGATCCGGTTGATGAACTCCGGCCGGAAGCTGCGAGTCAGCAACTCCATCAGCAGGGACTTCATCTCCTCATAGTCCTTCTCGGCATAGTGCTCCTGAATGAGATCCGAGCCGAGGTTGGAGGTCATGATGACCACGGTGTTGCGAAAATCGACGGTACGGCCCTGACCATCGGTCAGGCGACCGTCGTCCAGCACCTGCAACAGGATGTTGAACACATCCGGGTGCGCCTTCTCCACCTCGTCCAGCAGGATCACCGAGTAGGGGCGACGGCGTACCGCCTCGGTGAGATAACCGCCCTCCTCGTAGCCCACGTAGCCGGGAGGCGCCCCCACCAGCCGGGCCACGCTGTGCTTCTCCATGAACTCGGACATGTCGATGCGCACCATGGCGTCCTGGGTGTCGAACAGGAACTCGGCCAGCGCCTTGCACAGCTCTGTCTTGCCCACCCCGGTCGGGCCGAGGAACAGGAAGGAGCCGATGGGCCGGTTCGGATCGGACAACCCGGCCCGGGAGCGGCGAATGGCGTTGGAGACGGCGTCCACCGCCTCTTCCTGGCCGATCACCCGGCTGTGCAACTGATCTTCCATCCGCAGCAGCTTGTCGCGCTCCCCTTCCAGCATCCGCGCCACCGGAATACCGGTCCAGCGCGCCAGCACGTCGGCGATCTCCACGTCGGTGACCCGGTTGCGCAGCAGGCTGGTCTCCTGCATCTCCGCCTGGGTGGCGAGATCCAGCTGTTTCTCCAGCTCGGGGATGCGGCCATATTGCAGCTCGGACATGCGGCCGAGATCCCCGGCACGGCGGGCCACCTCGAGATCCTGGCGGGCCTGCTCCAGCGCAGCCTTGATGTGCTGGGTACCGGCGAGGGCGGCCTTCTCTGCCTTCCACACCTCTTCCAGCTCGTTGTATTCCCGCTCCTTCTCGGCCAGCTCGTGATTGAGCAGATCGAGGCGCTTGCGGCTGGCATCGTCGTCCTCCTTCATCAGCGCCTGCTGCTCCAGCTTGAGCTGGATGATGCGCCGCTCGAGGCGGTCCAGGGATTCCGGCTTGGAGTCGATCTGCAGCCGTATGCTGGCCGCCGCCTCGTCGATGAGGTCGATGGCCTTGTCAGGCAGCTGGCGATCCGCGATGTAGCGGTGGGACAGCTGGGCCGCCGCCACAATCGCCGGGTCGGTGATCTGCACATGGTGGTGCAGCTCATAGCGCTCCTTCAGGCCACGCAGGATGGCGATGGTGTCCTCCACCGAGGGCTCCTCCACCAGCACCTTCTGGAAGCGGCGCTCCAGGGCGGCATCCTTCTCCACATACTGCCGATATTCATCGAGCGTGGTGGCGCCGACGCAGTGCAGCTCACCCCGCGCCAGGGCAGGCTTGAGCATGTTGCCCGCATCCATGGCTCCTTCGCCCTTGCCGGCGCCGACCATGGTGTGCAGCTCGTCCACGAAGAGGATGACGTTGCCCTCCTCCTTGGCCAGATCGCTCAGCACCGCCTTGAGCCGCTCCTCGAACTCGCCGCGATACTTGGCACCGGCCACCAGGGCCCCCATGTCCAGCGACAGCACCCGCTTGTTCTTGAGCCCTTCCGGCACCTCGCCGTTGATGATGCGCTGGGCCAACCCCTCGACGATAGCGGTCTTGCCGACGCCGGGGGCACCGATCAGCACAGGGTTGTTCTTGGTCCGGCGTTGTAGCACCTGGATGGTGCGGCGGATCTCTTCATCCCGGCCGATCACCGGGTCGAGTTTGCCGAGTTCGGCCCGCTCGGTCAGATCGATGGTGTACTTCTCCAGCGCCTGGCGGTTCTCCTCGACGTTGGCATCATCGATCTTCTTGCCGCCACGCACCTTGTCGATGGCCGCTTCCAATTTCTCCTTGGTAAGACCCTGGGCGCGCAGCAGCTCCCCCAGGTTGCCCTTCTCGTCGAGGGCTGCCAGCACGAACAGCTCGGACGAGATGAACTGATCCTTGCGCTGCTGGGCCAGCTTGTCACAGACATTGAGCAGACGACCGAGGCCGTTGGAAAGTTGTACATCCCCTTCCACACCGCTCACCTTGGGCAGGCGGTCGAGCTCCTCGCCGAGACGGGAGCGCAGGGTGTTGATATCCATCCCGGTCAGGGTCAGCAGCGGACGGATGGAGCCGCCATCCTGATTGAGCAGGGCTGTCATCAGATGGACGGGTTCGATGAATTGGTGGTCACGACCCAGTGCGAGAGACTGGGCATCGGAAATAGCGACTTGGAATTTGCTGGTCAGGCGATCGAGGCGCATTGCACTCCCCCTTTGAAACAGACACGCCGCTTGCGCGGCAAACAACATAACTTTCTGAGATGAAAGATGAGGCCCGTGCGGGCTATTTCAAGGGGCGAGCCTGGTTATTTTTTCTTCAACGAGGGGCGCTGGCAGGATCCCCGCCCTTGCAAGATGCAGGGCGGGAGATTCGTCAAGGCGCCAGCCAGATAATTGAGGCCATGCGGCCGGTCTGGCCGTCGCGACGACATGGGCAGTAGAACTGCTTTCGGTATGGGGGGAACGTCCCCAGACACTTACTCAGCCAACCAGATAATCGAGGCCATGCGGCCGGTCTGACCGTTGCGACGATAAGAGTAGAACTGCTCGCCGTCGCTGAAAGTGCAGTGTTCGCCACCATAGACGGCGGTGACACCAGCTCGGACCAGCCGCAACCGGGCCAGCTGGTAGATGTCTGCCAACCATTTCCCCTCATTGGACGAAGAGACGAAGGCCGCAGCCGCTTCCGACTGTTCCGCCATAAAGGCCTCGCGCACCTCGCCCCCCACTTCAAAGGCCGTGGGGCCGATGGCGGGGCCGAGCCAGGCCAGGATCTCCCCCGGTTCGCAGCCCATGGCGGCGATACTGGCTTCCAGTACCCCCTCCTTCAGCCCACGCCAGCCGGCATGAGCGGCAGCCACCACAGTGCCGGCCCGATCGCAGAACAGCACCGGCAGGCAGTCGGCTGTCATCACTATGCAGGCCTGCCCGGCCTCGTGGGCGCAGGCCGCATCGGCATCCGGCGCCACATCGTACTGGTCGCTGACGGAGTGGACGGCAGTGCCGTGTACCTGATTGAGCCAGTTGAGAGGCCCGGGGATCTGCGCCGCTTGCTGCAGGCGGGCGCGGTTGGCCTCGACCCGTGCAGGCTCGTCCCACACATGGGCCCCCAGGTTGAGACCGGCGAAGACCCCTTCGCTCAGGCCACCATCCCGGGTGGTCGACAGGGCCCTGACATTGCCAGGAGCGGGCCAGTCGGGTTCAATCCAGTTCATCTGTGACTCCTTCCATTCACGGATATAAAAACGGGGCTCCTGAAAGGGAACCCCGTTTGTCATCTCTTCGGGCCGGACGACGGCAGAAACCGACGCAGGCCCTATTGCATCAACTCCAGACCAAATCGTCCGGATTGGCGAGCGTATCGGCACGCAGCACTTCCATCAGATCCAGCATGTCTTGCGGCGTGGCAGAGTGCCACTCCATGACTTCACCGGTGATGGGGTGAGCCAGCTTCAGCATGGTGGCGTGCAGCGCCTGGCGGTTGAAGTTGCGCAGGGCCAGAGTCAGCTCAGGGGTCGCATTGCGCAGCAGGCGCAGACGACCACCGTAAGCAGGATCACCCACCAGCGGATGCTTGATGTGAGCCATGTGGACACGGATCTGGTGGGTACGACCGGTTTCCAGACGCAGACGCAGACGGGTGTGGCCACGGAACTTCTCGTGCACCCGGTAGTGGGTCACGGAAGGACGGCCATTCGGCACCACAGCCATGTGGGTACGCTGGGTCGGGTGACGACCGATGGGGGCATCCACAGTGCCGCCAGCGGTCATGTGACCTATGGCGACGGCCTCGTATTCACGGGTGATCTGACGCGCCTGCAGCGCCTCCACCAGATGGGTCTGGGCCGGGATCGTCTTGGCAACCACCATCAGGCCAGTGGTGTCTTTATCCAGACGGTGCACTATGCCGGCACGGGGTACCTCGGCGATGCCGGGGTAGCGGTGCAGCAGGGCGTTCAGTATGGTGCCGTCCGGCGTACCGGCGCCCGGGTGAACCACCAGACCGGCCGGCTTGTCGATCACCAGAATGTGTTCATCTTCATAGACGATGTTGAGGTCGATGTTCTGGGCATCCCAGCGAGTGTCATCTTCCAACTCGACATCTACATGTACCTGCTGCCCGGCCACCACTTTCTCGCGCGGGGTATTGGCAACCTGACCGTCCAGGGTCACTCTGTCCTGTAAAATCCACTCCTTGATGCGGGTGCGGGAGTAGTCTGGAAACAATTCGGCCAGGGCCTGGTCGAGTCGCTGCCCGAATTGGTGATCCTGAAATTCGCCTGTCAGTTCAATATGCTGGCTCATGTATGGTCTCTTGAGCGGGGGTATCAATTCGAAATAATCCGGGTATTCTAGCTTTTCTTTTAGCCAAGCATAACGGATACTTTGCCAATTTCGTGGAAATGGACCGGATGTTGTTGATGGGAAAGAAGTCTCGCCTGCTGATGTCGCTCGCCTTGGTCGCTACACTGATCACTGGCTGTTCCAGCACCAAACCCAAGGTTCCCGACGAACCGCCGGAAGTCCTGTACCAGAAAGCCCGTCTCAAACTGGATACAGGCAACTACCTGAATGCCATCGAATTGCTGGAAGCCCTGGACTCTCGTTATCCGTTCGGTGCCTACTCAAGTCAGGTGCAGCTCGATCTCATCTACGCCTACTACAAGCAGGATGATACCGCCCAGGCGATCGCCAATATCGACCGCTTCATCCGCCTCAACCCGGCGCACAAGAACATCGATTACGTGTTCTACATGCGCGGCCTGACCAACATGGCGGCGGATTACAACTTCTTCCAGGACTTCCTGGGCATCGATCGGGACGACAAGGATCCTTCCTACGCCCGTCAGGCCTTCCAGGACTTCAAGACCCTGTTGCAGAACTACCCGAACAGCCAGTATGCGGCCGATGCCCGTGCCCGCATGGTCGGTCTGAAGACCCGCCTCGCCCGCTACGATCTGGGGGTGGCCGAGTATTACGTGAAGCGTGATGCCCTGATCGCCGCCGCCAACCGCGCCAAGTTGGTGGTCGAGACCTATCCCGACACGGTGGAGACAGAGAAGGCACTGGAGATCATGGTCAACGCCTACGATACCCTGAAGATGCCGACCCTGGCCCGCCACGCCCGCGAAGTGCTGGCCAAGAACTACCCGGACAATCGCCTCGGCCGCGGCTGAGCATGACGGGGACAAAAAACCGATGCCTTGGCATCGGTTTTTTTATGGCTGCAATCTGCCCGCAGAGTGCGCCTCCCATGACGGCGCCCTGCATGCGCCGTCATCTTCATTCAGCTACTTGGCGACATTGCCCGCCACGTTGAGTGCATCCCAAGCATGGAAAAAGAGCGCATAGGCAAGCGCCGCCATCACTGCCCAGCTACTTGGCCACGTTGCCCGCCACGTTGAGCACGTCCCAGGTGCGAGAGAAGGGCGGCGCGTAGGCAAAGTCCAGCATGCCGAGCTGCTCCGTGGTCACCCCCATGGTGATGGCCACCGCCAGGGCGTCGATGCGGTGTACCGCCCCCTTGCGACCCAGGATCTGGCCCCCCAGCAGCCGCTTGCTGCCCGCCTCATAGACCAGCTTGACGTGGATGTCGGACTGGCCCGGGCAGTAGTTGGTGTGGCACTTGTCCTTGATCACCACAGTGCGATAGTCGATGCCCATCGCTTTGGCTTCCTGCTCGGAAAGACCGGTGCGGCCCGCCTCCAGCCCCAGCACCTTGAGTGCCGCCGAGCCGAGCGTGCCCGGGAATTCCTGTTCGGCCCCCGCCAGGTTCTCTCCCACCATGCGCCCCAGCTTGTTGGCTATGGTGGCAAGCGGCACATAGACCTGCTGCTGCTTGACGCTGTGCCAGACGCTGGCGCAATCCCCCGCCGACCAGACGTTGGCCAGCGAGCTGCGCCCCTGACGGTCGACCTTGATGGCGCCGTTGCCGAGCCGCGCTATGCCGCTGTCGGCCAGGAACTCGGTGTTGGGCCTGACCCCGGTGCAGACCACGACGATATCGGCCTCGTACTCCCCCTGGTCGGTGCGCACGCCGCTGACCCGGCCCTCCCCCAGCAGAGCCTGGACCCGCTCGCCGAGATGAAGGGAGACCCCCTGCTCGCGCAGTTCGGTTTCGATGTGCTGGGTGAGCTCGCTATCAAACGCCTCGGGGATGACCCTGTCCGCCAGCTCGATGAGACGCACCTCCTTGCCCTGATGGACCAGGGCCTCGACCACCTCCAGCCCGATAAAGCCGGAACCGATCACCACCGCCTTCTTGCTGCGCGGATCCTGCACAGCAGTCTTGAGCGCCAACCCATCGCTCATGCGGCGCAGGCCGAACACCCCCTGCTGCTGCAGGCCGGGGATGGGGGGCATCTGTTCGCGGGCACCGGTGGCGATCATCAGCCGATCGTAGCGATCGCTGAAGCTGTCGCCCTTGTGCTCGACGACCAGGGTCTGGGCGGCCGCATCCAGACTCAGCACCCTGTGGCCAATCTTCACCTCTATCCCCTTGACAGCGAACTGCTCTGGGGTGAACTCGGCCATGTAGCCGGGCTCCTGGAAATCGTCCCCCACGAAGTAGGGCAGACCGCAGGCGCCGAAGGAGATCACCTCTGAGGCTTCATACACCACAATCTCGGCGTCCCTGGCCAGACGGCGCGCCTTGGCCGCCGCACTCATGCCGGCGGCTTCGCCACCGATGATCACAATACGCATAGCTTGACTCCAGTCACGACTGGGGAGGCTTCGCCTCCCCTTTTCATATACAAATCAGAAGATGAGGCCCGGTCAGACCGCGGACTCTTCCCCGTCCAGGCTGACCTCGGCATCGCCGTTGAAGACGGCCATGTCGGTCTGTCCCATCAGCCGGCTGGTGAGGGTGCCAGCCGTGATGGAGCCGGAGACGTTGAGGGCGGTGCGACCCATGTCGATGAGGGGCTCGATGGAGATGAGCAGCCCCGCCAGGGCCACCGGGAAGTCCAGGGCGGAGAGCACGATCAGCGCCGCGAAGGTGGCGCCGCCCCCCACACCGGCCACCCCGAAGGAGCTGACGGTGATGATGGCGATGAGCGTCATGATGAAGCCGGGATCCAGGGGATTGACCCCCACGGTCGGGGCTATCATCACCGCCAGCATGGCCGGGTAGATGCCGGCACAGCCGTTCTGGCCTATGGTGGCGCCGAAGGAGGCGGCGAAGTTGGCGATGCCCGCCGGGATGCCGAGGGCCCGGGTCTGGGTCTGCACGTTCATGGGAATGGAGCCCGCACTGGTGCGCGAGGTGAAGGCAAAGGCCAGCACCGGCATGATCTTCTTCAGGAAGCGCAGCGGGTTGATGCCCACCAGGCTCACCAGCAGCAGGTGCACCAGGAACATGATGGCGATGGCACCGTAAGAGGCGAGCACAAAGTTCAGCAGGTTGATGATGTCCGCGTAGTTGGAGCCGGACACCACCTTGGCCATCAGCGCCAGCACGCCATAGGGAGTGAGGCGCAGCACCAGGGTCACCATGCGCATGACGATGGCGTGGGCGACCCCCATGAAGCGCTCGAAGCTGGCAAAGATCTCGGGCTGCTTGCGGGCGATGCCGGTTGCAGAGAGGCCGATGAAGATGGAGAAGATCACCACGGCTATGGTGGAGGTCTTGCGTGAACCCGTCATGTCGAGGAAGGGGTTGGCCGGGATGAACTCCAGCACCATCTTGGCAAGAGACATGCTCTCGACGCTGCCGAGGCTGGTCTGCAGGGCCGCGCCACGGGCCGTCTCGGCGGCGCCAGCGGTGAGCCCCTCGGCACTCAGACCGAACAGGTTGGACATCAGTATGCCCGCCCCGGCGGCGATCATGGTGGTGAAGATCAGCACCCCTATGGTCAGGGCGCTGATCTTGCCGAGGGCGCTGCCGCCGCTGAGCTTGAGGATGGCGCCTATGATGGAGACCATGATGAGTGGGATGATGATCATCTGCAGCAGTTTCACGTAGCCGCTGCCGACCAGATCCAGATAGTCGCCGGTCTGGACCAGCACCTCGGAGCCGACACCGTACAGCAGTTGCAAGGCCCAGCCGAACAGGACCCCGAGCCCGAGCCCCGAGAAGACGCGACGGGTGAAGCTGACGTGGGTCTGCTGCAAGCGGTAGAGAAACAGCAGCAACATGACCAGGATGGCCAGATTACCGATAACGCTAAGAGTCATGAGATTCCCCAAAAATAAACGGGCGAGGCCCGAGATGGATGGACGGGCGCACCCTGCGCCTCGCCCCGAAACTGGCCGCATCGTGGCGGCACGCCCCCCGTTCGGGGTGACGTCAATATCTGTAAAAACCGGGGGCGGCCAGTGCCGCCCCCCTCATCATCCGGCCTTGCCCTGTTGCTTGGCCCGCATGATGTTGATGATCTCTATGTCGGTGTCCAGCATACCCTGTTTCGAGAGCCGGCCCAGGTTCGCTATGGTCTGATCCACGTCATCGGAGACGATGCCCTCGCTCTGGGGCACGTGCAGGTTGTTGATGGCCATCAGCGACGACTTGACCGCCGCCGAGGTGGAAGTGGAGACCTTCATGGAGCAGGCGCTGCCTGCACCGTCGCAGATGATGCCGGAGACGTCGCCAATCATGTTGTTGATGCAGTGGCTGATCTGCTCGAACTGGCCTCCCAGCAGCCAGGTGATGGCGGCGCCCGAGCCCATGGCGGCTGTGCTGGCGGCACAGAGGGCCGACAGCTTGTTCTGGTAGGCCTTGATGTAGATGGCCACCAGGTGGCTCATCACCAGAGCCCGGGCCAGCTGTTCGTCATCGGCCTTGAGGAAGCGGGCGGCGGCGACCACCGGCATGGTGGCGGCTATACCCTGGTTGCCCGAGCCCGAGTTGGACATGGCGGGCAGCATGGCGCCGTCCATACGCGCGTCCGACGCGGCAGAAGAGAGCCGCATGGCCAGGGTCATCAGATCGTCCGAGAGCAGCTTGCGCTCCACCTGTTCGGTGAGGATCTTGCCGATGCGCAGGCCATAGCCCTGCAGGCCCTCATCCGCCAGTGCCTGGTTCATGCTGGCCGCCTCGCGGATGAACGCGATCTCGGTCAGCGGCACCTCAAGGGCAAACGCCACGATCTCCCGCAGCGTCATGGCGGGCTTGTCGGATTTCGCAGGCTGGATCTGCACCCCGGGGGCACTGTCCTGCTCCATCAGCACCTCGCCATCTTTTTCCAGCAGCACGATGCGGGTGTGATCCGTGCAGATCACCACCCGGGCGCTGTGACCGTCGGCCTCGGCCAGCACCTCGGCGTAGAGCACGTCCGGCACGTCCTTCACATCCACTTTGATGATGGGCAACAGCGCCTTGGCAGCCTCCACCTGCTGCGGGGTGAGGGTCTTGAGCACCTCCAGACCCGCATCCGGGTTGCCCCCGGTGATGCCGACAGCGGCGGCGACCGGCAGGCCAATCATGCCGGTGCCGGGAACCCCGACCCCCATGCCGTTCTTGAACAGGTTGCCGCTGACCCAGACGCTGATGCGGGTCGGATCCTGCCCCAGCAGCTTGCGGCAATTGGCGGCAGCCAGCGCCACCGACATGGGTTCGGTGCAGCCCAGGGCCGGCACCACTTCACGCTTGAGCAGAGTAATAAAGTCGGTCCATTGTGCTTTCATCTGTGGTTTCTCTGGTTCACTGTGCCGCAGGCATCGTATAGGGGTATGGGTGCTATCTGGAGGGCCGCCCCGTCCATGTCACTTTATTTGATTCTAGTGGCACGAGCCTCAAATAAAATTGAGCCCCTCGCCTTTTGCCGCCATTATGCCTTCCAGCGGGGGCAACGTCACCGGATTGCTGCCCTGCCGCTGGCAGCGGATCCTCCCATCCGGCCAAGGCCCTTTGTCATCAATGTCTTGCCCACCCCCGTGAAAAGCGGGCAATAAAAAAGGAGGCCGAAGCCTCCTCTTGTCTCATCCCATCGACGCTTAGAGCGCCTTCAGGATGGCCTCGACGCTGGCCTTGGCATCGCCAAACAGCATCTGAGTGTTCTCCTTGAAGAACAGCGGGTTCTGGACACCGGCGTAGCCAGTGTTCATGGAGCGCTTGAAGCCGATGACGTTCTGCGCCTTCCACACTTCCAGCACCGGCATGCCGGCGATGGGGCTGCCTGGATCTTCCATGGCGGCCGGGTTGACGGTGTCGTTCGCACCGATCACCAGCACCACGTCGGTGTCGCTGAAGTCCTCGTTGATCTCGTCCATTTCCAGCACGATGTCATAGGGGACCTTGGCTTCCGCCAGCAGCACGTTCATGTGACCAGGCAGACGACCGGCCACCGGGTGGATACCGAAGCGCACCTTGACGCCGCGCTCGCGCAGCTTGTGGGTGATCTCGGCAACCGGGTACTGGGCCTGCGCCACCGCCATGCCGTAGCCCGGGGTGATGATGACGGAGCTGGCGTTCTTCAGCATGTCGGCCACGTCTTCGGCGTTGGTCTCGCGGTACTCGCCCATCTCCTGATCGGCCGTGGAGGCCACACCGTCGGAGCCGAAGCCACCGGCGATGACGGAGATGAAGGAGCGGTTCATCGCTTTACACATGATGTAAGAGAGGATGGCACCGGAGGAACCCACCAGGGCACCCACCACGATCAGCAGGTCGTTGGAGAGCATGAAGCCCGCCGCCGCTGCCGCCCAACCGGAGTAGGAGTTCAGCATGGAGACCACCACCGGCATGTCGGCGCCACCGATGGAGGCGACCAGATGCCAACCGAAGGCGAAGGCGATCAGAGTCATCAGCAGCAGGGCGAAGGTGGAGCCACCGGCGTTGACGAAGTGGATCATCAACGCGATGGAGACCACCACGGCCAGCAGGTTCAGCTTGTGGCGGTGCGGCAGCATCAGCGGCTTGGAAGAGATCAGGCCACGCAGCTTGCCGAACGCCACCACGGAACCGGTGAAGGTCACGGCACCGATGAAGACGCCCAGGAACACTTCCACCAGGTGGATGTTCAGCATGGCGCCGGACAGGTGCTCGACCTGGGCGACGCTGGCCGCCTGCTCGAACGCCGCCCGGGCCGCAGCCAAGGTCGCATCCAGGTTGGAGCCGACGGAGACGACGACCTCAGCCGGTGCGGAGGGGTGCAAGTCGATGAAGCTGTTGAAGCCCACCAGCACCGCCGCCATGCCCACGAAGCTGTGCAGCACGGCCACCAGCTCGGGCATCTCGGTCATCTCGACCTTGAGCGCCAGACGCACGCCGATGGCGCCGCCGATGACCATGGCCAGGATGATCCAGTGCACGCCACTGGTTTCCGGGTTGAACACGGTCGCGAGCAGGGCGATAGCCATCCCCGCGATACCGAACAGGTTGCCATGCTTGGCCGTTTCTTGCTTCGACAGTCCCGCGAGACTGAGGATGAAGAGCACGGCGGCAACGATATAGGATGCTGTTACCAGTCCTTGAGACACGTTAAACCCCCTTAATCCTTACGGAACATCTTCAGCATGCGCTGAGTGACGGTGAAGCCACCGAAGATGTTGATACTGGCAATCAGCACGGCGATAAAGGCCAATACGGTGACCAGGGTCGACCCTTGCCCAATCTGCAGCAGGGCACCGACCACGATAATGCCGGAGATGGCATTGGTGACCGACATCAGCGGCGTGTGCAGGGCGTGAGAGACGTTCCACACCACGTAGTAACCGACCACACAGGCCAGGATGAAGACGGTGAAGTGGGAGAGGAAGGCGGCAGGTGCCACCGCTGCTACCCAACCGAAGGCGGCGATGCCGAGGGCACCGAACACGAACTTCTTGTTGGAGGGTTTGGCTTCTTCCTTCTTCGCTGCCGGTTTGGCGGCGGCCGGCTTCTGCGGCGCTGCGGACACGGCGATGGCGGGGGGCGGGAAGGTCACTTCACCGGCCTGGATCACCGTCATGTTGCGCTGTACCACGTCTTCGAAGTCGATGGCGACGTTGCCGTCCTTCTCCTTGCACATCAGCTTCATCAGGTTGACTAGGTTGGTACCATAGAGCTGGGAGGATTGGGCAGGCAGACGGCCAGGCAGATCGGTGTAACCTATCACCTTGACACCGTTCGGAGTGACGAACAGCTCGGTCGGCTTGGTGTATTCACAGTTTCCGCCGGTGGCGGCAGCCAGATCCACGATGACGGAACCCGGCTTCATGCTGTCGACCATCTCCTTGGTGATCAGCTTGGGCGCCGGGCGACCGGGGATCAGGGCCGTGGTGATGATGATGTCCACTTCCTTGGCCTGCTGGGCAAACAGCTCCATCTCGGCCTTGATGAACTCATCGGACATGACCTTGGCATAACCGTCGCTGGAGGCGCCGTCTTCGCCGCCGAAGTCCAGCTTGAGGAATTCCCCACCCATGGACTCGATCTGCTCGGCAACTTCCAGGCGGGTGTCGAATGCACGCACGATGGCGCCAAGGGAACCGGCGGTCCCGATGGCAGCCAGACCGGCCACACCGGCACCGATCACCAAGACCTTGGCGGGCGGTACTTTGCCGGCGGCGGTGATCTGACCGGTGAAGAAGCGACCGAACTGGTGGGCGGCTTCGACCACGGCGCGATAACCACCGATGTTGGCCATGGAGGAGAGGGCGTCGAGGGACTGGGCACGGGAGATCCGCGGCACCATGTCCATCGCCATCACATTGATGTTGCGCTCGGACAGCTTCTTGACCAGCTCGGGGTTCTGGGCAGGCCAGATGAAGCTCACCAGAGTGGCACCATCCTTAATTTGTGCGATCTCGGCATCGGTCGGCGCGTTGACCTTGAAGATAAGGTCGGCTTGCCAGACGCTCGGCACCACGCTGGCACCGGCAGCCTCGAAGGCGGCATCATCGAAGCTGGCCAGCTGGCCGGCACCGGCCTCGATGGCGACCTCGAAGCCGAGCTTTTTCAGCTGCTCGACGGTGGCCGGGGTCGCTGCGACCCGGGTCTCACCGGCGAGACTCTCTCTCGGTATTCCAATCTGCATGACTATTCCCTGATGGTTAATAAACAATCATTGCCCAGTCTCTCATGTCTGAGCGGACAAGGCATGATCAAAGTGCAGGTCACGGGCCCTTTGTTATGAAAATCAGCAGGCTTTACCTCAACCTCCTGTCATGGTCAGGCCCCCGCTTTTCAGGCGCGAAGGTGATTAGTATCAAATTTTGGAGTTTTATTACAACCACGACCCCGAGCGGGCGGGTACAGAATTCAGCCCATCCCGGACCATGATTAAAAAAAACAAACCAAATTAGTGGCTTATACCAGCAAAATGCGCTGGGAAAAGTGATCCAACCAGTCAAAAAAAATGTTTTGCCGGGCCTCTACCTTAGCGTTTTTTGTTCTTATGAAATATGCCGTTGGCTCATCTGATGAGATGAAAGGGGAAAAAGTAACCGTTTTGTAACGACTCGGGGGCCGCACCTCCGCCATCGTGCGAGGGCCGGCCCCCTGATTCAGCCCCGGACAAGGCCGGGACTGGCAGCTCGCCCCTTACCAGGCGGCTTCATAAATATGCCGGCTCTGCACCAGGTCGATGTCGCCGTGCTCTCCAAGCGCCGTCATGCCGTGCTCTTCGAGCTTGGCCAGCAGTGTGTCGATATTGGCGTCGGCCAGACCGTAGTCCCGCAGCCGGGTCTTGACCCCCATACGCTCGAAGAAGTCGCGGGTGGCGGCGATGGCGCCGTCGATGCGCTCCTCTTCGGTGCCGCTGCGCAGATCCCATACCCGCTCGGCGTATTGCAGCAGCTTGGCGCGTTTCTGCTCACGCTTGGCATCGAGCAGGGCGGGCAGCACCACTGCCAGGGTCTGGGCGTGGTCCAGGCCGTGCAGGGCGGTCAGCTCGTGGCCCAGCATGTGGGTGGCCCAGTCCTGGGGCACACCGGCCCCGATCAGGCCGTTCAGCGCCAGGGTGGCACTCCACATGATGTTGGCGCGCACGTCGTAATTTTCCGGCTCCACCAGCGCCTTGGGGCCCTCCTCGATCAGGGTCAGCAGCAGCCCTTCGGCGAAGCGATCCTGCACCTTGGCGTTGACCGGGTAGGTGAGGTACTGCTCCAGGGTGTGGATGAAGGCATCCACCACGCCGTTGGCGACCTGGCGGGCCGGCAGGGTGTAGGTGAGCACGGGATCCAGCACGGCGAAGCGCGGCATCACGAAGGGGGAGAAGAAGTGCTGCTTGTCCCCTGTGCTTCTGCGGGTGATGACGGCCCCCATGTTCATCTCGGAGCCGGTGGCCGGCAGGGTCAGCACGGCGCCCAGGGGAATGGCGGAGGCCACCTCGCCCCCCACGGTCTCGAGGATGTGCCAGGGCTCCCTGGCAAGGTCGTAGTGAGCGGCCGCCGCGATGAACTTGGTGCCATCGAGCACGGAACCGCCGCCGACGGCAAGCAGGAAGTCGACCCGCTCGGCACGGGCCAGCTCGACGGCGCCCATCAGGGTCTCGTAGGCCGGGTTGGGCTCGATGCCGCCGAACTCGAACAGGGTCAGGCCCGCCAGCTCGCTGCGGATCTGCGCCAGCAGGCCGCTGCGCACCACGCTGCCGCCACCGTAGGTGATGAGGACGCGGGCGTCGGCCGGGATCTGGCCGCGCAGCTGGGCTACCTGGCCCTTGCCGAACAGCACCTTGGTCGGGGTATGCAGAGTGAAATTGTGCATCGTTAGTACCTTCATGGATGAGAGGGCGGCGGCGCCGCAAAATGTTGATTGCATTTTTCTACAGACACCATCTACCATCAAGGCAACATTCTGCACATTACTTGCCTATTTCTACAAATAATCGGAATTCTCCCGGAGCATTCATGTCCAACCGTTACGCCGATCTCGCCGCCAGGCTGGCCCGTCACGTCACCACCCCAGGCATCACTCCCTCCCCGGTGGAGCAGGTGAACCTCATCTACACCACCGAGTACCACGGCCGCACCCCGGTACTCTATCAGCCGCGGATGATAGTGATATTGCAGGGCCACAAGGTGGGCTACCTGGCGGATCAGGTGTTTCGCTACGACCCCAGCCACTATCTGCTGATGACGCTGCCGCTGCCCTGCGAGTGCGAGTGCTTCGCCTCCCCCGAGCAGCCCCTCATCGGTTTCTCCCTCGAGATCAACGTCGCCACCCTGCAGGAACTGTTGCTGGAGCTGGGAGATGCCCTGCCCGCTCCCGCCCCGCAGAAGAGCGGCGTCCACTCGGTACCCCTGTCGGAGGACATGTTCTGCGCCGCCGAGCGGTTGATCACGCTGATGGACAATCCCTTGCACGCCAGGGTGCTGGGGCCGCAGACGGTGCGGGAGATGTTGTTCTACGCCCTGCATGAGGGCGGCGGCCCGGCGCTGCAGGCGCTCGCCAATCGCCATAACCATGTGGGCCAGATAGCCCGGGTGCTGCGTATGATAGAGTCGCGCTACGCCGACAACCTCACCATGGAGGAGCTGGCCCGGGAGGTGAACATGAGCGTCTCCGCCTTCCACCACCACTTCAAGGCGGTCACCGCCACTTCGCCACTGCAATACATCAAGTCGTTTCGCCTGCACAAGGCGCGCATGATGATGCTGCACGACGGCGTCAAGGCGGGGGCGGCGGCGGCCAGAGTCGGTTACGAGAGCAACTCCCAGTTCAGTCGGGAGTACAAGCGCTTCTTCGGCAGCACGCCGACGGATCAGGCCTCCCGCTTCCGGGACGGTCAGCTGCGCATCATCGAAGGCTAAAAAAGAGAGGGATCACCTATGCGTTCACTGTTTTGTCTGCTCACTGCCCTGCTGCTGACGGCCTGTACCGGGATTGCCGATGGCATCCGCCCCGTCACCGGCTTCCAGCTCGATCGCTACCTCGGCACCTGGTACGAGATCGCGCGTCTCGACCACAGCTTCGAGCGGGGGCTGGAGCGGGTGAGCGCCACCTACAGCCGGCGTGACGATGGCGGCGTCAAGGTGCTCAACCGCGGCCTTCAGAGTGATGGCAGCTGGCGCGAAGCCGAGGGCAAGGCCTACTTCGTCGACAAGCCGGACGAGGCGCGGCTCAAGGTGAGCTTCTTCGGCCCCTTCTACGGCGGTTACAACGTCATCGACCTCGACCCCGATTACCAGCTCTCCCTGGTAACCAGCTACAACCACGACTATCTGTGGATCCTCTCCCGCTCCCCCAACCCGCCAAAGGAGAAGGTGGATGCACTGATCGCCAAGGCCAAGGGGCTGGGTTTTGCCACCGACCGGCTGATCTGGGTCAAGCAGACCCCCTGACCCCACGAGAATGCAAAAGGGCAGCCCGCGGGCTGCCCTTTTTTGTCGGGAGGCTCAGAGCCGGAAGCGGCCTATCTCCTGCTCCAGTCGCTCGGTCAGGGACTTGAGCTCGGCGGCCTGAGCAGCCTCCACCTTCGCCTGCTCTGCCAGCGTCTGGGAGACATGACGGATGTTCTCGGTGTTGCGGCTGATTTCGCCGGTGACCGAGGTCTGCTCCTCCGCCGCCGCCGCTATCTGGGTCGCCATGTCGCTGATGGCACCGATGGCCTCGTTGATCCGCGCCAGACTCTGGTTGGCAGCCTCCGCATCCTCCACGCTGGTGCCCGCCAGCTGGCGACTGGTCTCCATGCCACCCACGGCGCGGCGGGTGGTCTGCTGCAGGGCCTCGATCATCTGCTGGATCTCGGCGGTAGAGTCGTGAGTACGACGCGATAGCACCCGCACCTCGTCCGCCACCACGGCAAAGCCGCGGCCCTGCTCACCGGCCCGGGCCGCCTCGATGGCAGCGTTCAGCGCCAGCAGATTGGTCTGCTCGGCGATGCCGCTGATGGTGGCCAGGATGCCGCTGATCTTATGGGCGTGTCCATCCAGCTCATGAATGGTCTGGCTTGCATCGGCCACCTCCCCTGCCAGGCCGCTGATGCTGCGCTGGCTCTGACCGACCTGGGACTGACCGGCGACGGCCAGCCTGACCGCATCCCCCGAGGTGGTGGCAGCAAACTCGGCGTTGCCGGCGATCTCCTGAGTGGCGGATGCCATCTCGGTCACCGCGGTCGCCACCATGACGATCTCGTCCTGCTGCTGGCGCACTCGCTGGCTGCGCTCCTCTGCCCCCGCCGCCTGGGTTCTGGACTGGGCCGCCAGTTCGACGGTGACGTCCCGCAACCGGCTGACGATGCCGTGCAACCGGGCCACGAACAGGTTGAAGTTCTGGGCCAGCAGCCCCACCTCGTCCCTGCTTTGGGCCACGATCTGCACCGTGAGATCCCCCTCGCCGTGAGCGATGTCGGCCAGTGCCTTCGACACCCGGCCGAGATCGGCAAACAGGTAATTGAACATGGCGATGAGCAGGGCGCTGAACACCAGCAGCAGCACCAGAGTCAGCCCCACCAGCTGCCACAGCAGGCTGGCGAAGGGCGCTTCCAGCACATCCTTGTACATCACCATGGCGAGCAGCCAGTCGGTGCCTGGCACCCCCTGCACCGACAGCAGCACGTCGCGCCCCGCTATGGTGGCGCCGTGCAGCTCACCGTCCCGGCTCCAGCCCTCCAGGGTCGCCCCGGTGAGGCCGGGGGCCAGCTCGGCCACCTGCTTGAGGGCCAGCGCCTTCTGCGGGTGACCGACGATCAGACCGGAGCGGTCGAGCAGCATGGCGTACCCCTCCCCTTGCACCTTCATGGCCAGCACCTCATCGATGAGGTCATCCAGGGAGAGATCCGCACCGGCCACCCCGATCACCTGACCCTGATGGCTCACCGGCTCGGCCAGGGTCACCACCATCTGCTGCATGGTCACGCTGACGTAGGGCGCGGTGACGATGAGCTTGCCCGCCTTGGTGGCATTCTGATACCAGGGACGCACCCGGGGATCGTAGTTGGCGGTGTTGAGGGAGGGATCGTGGCGAGTCATCGCCCCCTGCACCGAACCAAAATAGGTGAGGCCAAAGCCGCCGGAGGTACGGGTCTGCAGCAGGTGCGGCACCAGGGTTGCCTCGGGATTGTCGGCAATCACCGCGGTCAGGGCATTGACCGCATGCCGACGATCCGCCAACCAGTTGCCGATGGCCACCGAGTGGGCGTGGCCGTAGTTGACCGCCTCGCTCTGGATGGCGCCAAGGGTGCGTGATTTGAGGGTGTGGAAGGCGACGATACCGAGCAGGGCTGCCATCAGCAGCACTACCCCCAGGCTGGCCGCGAGCAACTTGCCGCGCAACGAGAGAGTCATGACAACGAATCCTTGTGGTAGCAGGGGGTTGAAAATACCCCCATCTTGGTAGTAGGTATCGGCGGTATCCACGCTGGACTTTAGTGAATCTGATTGATTTCTCGTGCCTCGACAACGGGTTGTGCTGCAAGTCACGAAAATCACGAGATCCCCGACCGACATCGGCGGAGGCTATCCCAGGGTGACGCTTGTGATAGGTTGGGACTCTTCTTTGCCCCCAATGGAGACCCCCATGCCCCGAGATATCGAGATCAAGGCCAGGATCGAGCGGATCGATCTCCTTCATCCCAGGGCGACCGCCATCGCCGACTGCGGCCCCGTCGAGATAGCGCAGGATGACACCTTCTTTCGCTGCGACGCCGGCCGCCTCAAGCTGCGCACCCTCTCCCCCTGCAGCGGTGAGCTCATCTTCTACCGCCGTGCCGATCGGCAGGGGCCCAAGGAGAGCTTCTATCACCTGACCCCGACCAGCGAGCCGGACCGGCTGCGGGAGACCCTCAGTCTGGCCTGCGGCCAGATCGGCAGGGTGCGGAAGATGCGCACCCTTTTCCTGGTCGGCAGGACCCGGATCCACCTCGATCGGGTGGAGGGGCTGGGTCACTTCCTCGAACTGGAGGTGGTGCTGGAGGAAGGCGAACCGCTCGAGGCGGGGATGCGGGAGGCCCACGACATCATGGCACGCCTCGGGGTGGAGCCCTCCCAGCTGATCGAGGGCGCATACCTGGATCTGCTGCTCCGGCAGCGGGCCTGAATGCAAGGAGGCCGCCCAGAGGCGGCCTCTTCCTTTCTGCTACGGCACGGGGACTCCTATTTCACCCGCGCGATGGCGGTGTTGACCCTCAGGTTGGTGGCATCCAGCCCCGGCCGCTGGCCGTGGAAGTCAAATGCCAGCTCGACCCCGGGGCGGAACAGCAGGCAATGGGTGGAGCCACCGAAGTGGAACATGCCGAGCGGATCCCCCTTCTTCACCCTGTCCCCCACCCTCACCGTGATGTCGCAGCTCGACACCTCCGCCATCCCCACCGGCACCACGCACATCAGGCCGATTTTGGGGTTGTCGGCCTCGATGAAGATCAGCGCCCGGGTGGCTACCGAGGTGAGGAACGGCTGGGAGTTGTTCGGTGCGCTGGGATCGGCGCCGTCACTGTCGAGGAAGCCCTCGAACTGGTTCTCCAGGTAGTAGGTGCCATTGACCACACGCACCTTGCGAATAGTCCCGCTCACCGGGCTGTGCCAGCGGTGATAGCTCAAGGCGCTGAGAAAGGCCTGATACACAGTGCCACCGTCGAACAGGGGAGCGCTCTCGTCAAAGTCGAGCATGTTGTCCAGCGAGTAGGGTTGGCCCTTGAGCCAGAAGCGATCGCTGAGACTCACATCCCCCGTCACCTGCAGCGGCGCCGACTCGCAGGCACTGACGATGACGCCGTCGTCCTCCGGCGCCGACACCGGCCGCACGCCGGGGCGGAAGGTGCGGGTGAAGAAGTCATCCCAGCAGCCAAAACCCTGGTATTCAGCCGCCGGATCGCACTGGAAGATCTGCTCGAAACGAGCAGGCGTGGGGTCAGGCCCCTCCCCGAGTGCCCCTCTGGCCACCTGCACCATCTCGGCCTTGGCCACCTCGCCGAGCCAGGGGACGATCAGGGTCTCCCTGTCCAGCCGACTGACCGGCTCGGTCAGCACATAGCGGGAGGCCGGACTTTGCAGAAACTGCGCCCAGTAATCGAGGATCTTCTTGAACTGCTGGTTCACCAGGGCGTTGGCGAAGAAGTGATAGCCGGAGCGGGTCGCCATGGGCCAGTCGAGCAGGGCGTTGATGGGAAAGCCGATGAGGCCGGAGGGCTCGTGAGTGGGGATGTCCTGATAGGCCTCGGGGGCCGTGGTCATGATGCCGTTGAGCAAGGCCAGGAACTCGTCGAAGCTCTGTACCTCGATCTGGCCGAGCGGGGTCAGGTGCTCATGGCGCCAGGCCTCCCTGAACATGGCATTGGCCTGGGCGTGTAGCAGGGGATCGCCGTTGACCAGATCCCGCAACTCGGCGATGGGCGCGGCCAGCGGTCCCGATTGCTGCGTCACATAGTGTTTCAGTCGCGCTATCCAGCGCCGAATGTGGGCCTGATCCTGTGGCACCCAGCCACCGGGGCGGGCTCTGTTCATGCGGGTTTCAACGGCCTTGTTCATCATGCCTCTCCTCACTCTCGCTTCGCGTTCCCCGTTGCCGGTCGGAACGCCCGGTTGCTTGCACGCGCGCCAGTGAGGCGCAGCTCATGTGGTGTAGCACAGGGCGCCAGACAGCACGATTGCCAGAAACAACAGGGCAAAAAGCGGCAATAGCGGCTAGCGAAGCGCAATCGGGCCGAACCGTTGAGGCTCAAGGGATGTGCGGGAAGGCAGCTCAGCGAGGGCAGTCAGCCGCTGCCATCAGGATGGGTAAAGCGGATGACAGAAATGCGAAAGGCCAGCTCAATGAGCTGGCCTTTCTGAAAATGGCAGGGGCGGCAGGACTCGAACCCGCAACCATCGGTTTTGGAGACCGCTGTTCTACCAATTGGAACTACGCCCCTGCAACAAACGAGGCGAATTATACAAAGCCGGGATCAAAGGTAAAGGCTTTTTTTCTCACTTTCGATGCGATCGAACAATTCACGAGCAAATCACGGCGATTCCCGCAACCAGCCGGGGTAACTTGCTGTATTTGCAGTCCAGCCGGGGTAGGAATGGGGCATAAATGGGGGTAGGGTGAAACCAGCAACAGGGAGGTCGCTCATGCTCAATTACCGACTGCTTCAACAACTTGCGCCCCTCAACTTCCGGGATGAACGCAAAACCGAGTCTCTGCCAGACTATCTCGAGCGGGTCTCCCCCCTGGTGCCCTTCATCCCCCAAAATGTGCTGACACAATGGATTTACCGCCATTGGCGCGGTTTTGAGTCCAACTGGAGCTTTATCGACCTCGCCCGCCACCAGTTCGAGTGCGAAGCCTGGGAGACGACCCAGGTCGTGAGCCAGATAGGCTCCCGCCACATGGAGGTGATCGAGCGTTGGGGCGAGATGCTGCGCAGCAACCGCTATGTGCGTCGCTCCTGGCTCGGTGAAGACATGCTGAGCCGGGGCACCTGGTCCGAGCCCATCATAGTGCTCGCCCCCGAGCCCGGTGCCTGCTACCCAGATGGCCAACCCCTGCCGCAGCCTTACTGTCTGCTGGAGGGGCACCACCGACTCGGTTATCTGCGCAGCATGGCCACGGATGAACTGCCGCTGCAGCCTGAGCACCAGGTCTGGATTTGTCGACCCGTTCGCGACACTCAAACGTTTTTACCGGCAAATCCTGCCTCTGAAATAAATTTTTGACAATTCAAAAACCAGCCCTATAATCTGTCCGGTTTTGAAAAAGGTCGGGACAGGACGATGCCGTTTTTGATGAAAAAAGCAGCCTTGCAGACGGGTGGAGCGCACCAGAGCGGCCCCGTTGTTTCCGGTTTCCGACCCACAGATACCCAGTTGTTTTTAAAAAGAGCCCCTGTTTCAGGGGCTTTTTTTTGTGCCAGAAAAACCTTCATTGATGTCAAAGGGAATGCAGACGATGACCAATCCACTCTATAACAAACACGTCATCTCCATCTCGGACCTGACCCGGTCCGACATGGAACTGGTGGTCGCCACCGCGCAGCGGTTGAAGGCCGAACCCGACACCCGCCTGCTGAAAGACAAGCTGGTCGCCAGCTGCTTCTTCGAGGCCTCCACCCGCACTCGTCTCTCCTTCGAGACCGCGGTACAGCGCCTCGGCGGCAACATCATCGGCTTCGCCGACGGCGGCAACACCAGCGCCAAGAAGGGTGAGACCCTGGCCGACTCCATCAAGATCATCGGCTCCTATGCCGATGCCGTGGTGATGCGCCACCCGAAGGAGGGCGCCGCCCGTCTGGCCTCCGAGTTCTCCCGGGTGCCTGTCATCAACGGCGGTGACGGCTCCAACCAGCATCCGACCCAGACCCTGCTCGACCTGTTCTCCATCCACGAGACCCAAGGCAAGCTGGACGGTCTCAACGTGGCCTTCGTCGGTGACCTGAAATATGGCCGCACCGTCCACTCCCTGGCCCAGGCCCTGAGCCTGTTCAACTGCCGCTTCTTCTTCATCTCTCCGGAAGCCCTGGCGATGCCGGACTACATCTGCGAAGAGCTGGAAGAGAAGGGCATTCAGTTCAGCGTCCACGAGACCATGGAAGAGGTGATGCCGGAGCTGGACATCCTCTACATGACCCGGGTCCAGAAAGAGCGCTTCGACGAGACAGAGTACAAGCACATGGCCGCCAAGTTCGTGCTGGAGCTGGCGACTCTGGAAGGGGCCAAGCCCACCATGAAGATCCTGCATCCCCTGCCCCGGGTCGACGAGATCGAGGTCGCTGTCGACAAGACTCCCCACGCCTACTACTTCCAGCAGGCAGAAAACGGGGTCTATGCACGCCAGGCGCTGCTGGCACTGGTACTGAACGAAACCGTCTAAGGGAAAAGGGGAACATCATGTCCGAGAAGAACCAACTGCAAGTCGAAGCCATCCGTCACGGCTCCGTCATCGACCACGTCCCCGCCGGCCAGGGTATCAAGATCCTCAAGCTGTTCCAGCTGATCGAGACCCAGGAGCGGATCACCGTCGGCTTCAACCTGAAATCCGGCGCCCTGGGCAAGAAGGATCTCATCAAGATAGAGAACACCCGGCTGACCGAGCAGCAGGCCAACCAGCTTGCGCTGTTTGCCCCGACCGCGACCGTCAACATCATCGAAGACTTCGCCGTGGTGAAGAAACACCAGCTGAAGCTGCCGGAGTTCATCGCCGGGGTCTTCCACTGCCCCAACTCCAACTGCATCTCCCACAACGAGCCGGTGGACAGCTACTTCCGGGTGCGCGAAGTGAAAGGCGCGGTGCGCATGAAGTGCAAATACTGCGAGAAATCCTTCACCCAGGACATCGTCAGCGAACGCTATTGATACTCTGTCGGGCCCTGCGGGGCCCATTTTTGACCCCTGTCACATCACTTATTCCCCCTTTGGTTATAATTTGCCATCTCGCAACGGCTAGACATCGCTCATCACCTACCGAAATGCTCGTCATCAGTGTTTTTCGCTATGAAAAACAGGCATGACAGACTGAGCGCCATAGCCATCTGTCATCGTCAAAGGAAGTCGCCATGGTCAAGACCCTCAGTCGCCCCCCGGAACAGGAGTCCGACCTGGCCCAGCTCGATGCCTGCCGCCAGATCATCGGCCAGCACTGCTACAGCACCCAGGAAGAGATCCGCCGCGAGCTGGCGGAGCGCGGCTTCGCCGACATCAGCCAGTCCACCATCTCCCGTCTGCTGCGCCGTCTCGGCGTCGCCAAGGCCCAGAATGCCAATGGCAAGAAGGTCTACACGCTAGTGGATGATCAGCTGGAGCCCGCCGGCAGCACCCGATCCGTGCACGACATGGTGCGCGCCGTGGTGCATAACCAGCAGATGGTGCTGGTGCACACAACCCCGGGGGCCGCGACTGTGGTCGCCCGCCTGCTGGATCGCCACGCCGATCCCGAGATCCTGGGGGCCGTGGCCGGCAACGATGTGGTGCTGATAGCCCCGCGCCACATCAGCCGCACCCGCCAGGCCCATGCCGCCGTGGTGCGCACCCTGGAGCAGGCGCGCTAAGCCAAGCCCGCATGCAGCAAGGCGACCCCTGGGTCGCCTTTTTGTTGCCTGTCATCCTGTGGCCATAAAAAAACGGGAGCCTTCAGGCTCCCGTTGCGTCTTGCTTGTCATCCCTCAGGAGAGCATGGCCCCCAGGCTCAGGCAGGCCACGATCAGCACGGTCAGCAGACCGAGCAGGGGCGCCACCCACTTCAGCCAGCGTACATAGGGCACCTTGGCAATCGCCAGGCCACCCATGACCACGGCGGAGGTCGGAGTCACCAGGTTCACCAGACCGGAGGCGGACTGGTAAGCGGTCACCACCAGCTCGCGACCCACGTTGGCGAAGTCGGCGAGCGGCGCCATGATCGGCATGGTCAGCACCGCCAGACCGGAGGAGGACGGCACCAGGAAGGAGAGCACCACTTCCAGCACGAACATCACGTTGATGAACACCACTGTGGAGAGGCCGGTGACGATCCCTTCCGCGCTGTTCAAGATGGTGTGGGTGATCATGCCATTGTCCATCACCACCACGATACCGCGAGCGATACCAATGATGAGGGCCACGCCGAGCAGGTCACGGGCACCGTCGATGAAGTTGGAGGTCAGCTCCTCCTCGCTCATGCGGGAGATGAGGCCGACGATGATGGCGGCGGCCAGGAAGACGCCGGAGATCTGCGCCATCCACCAGCCGAGCACGGCCACCCCGTAGATCATCACGGCGAAGGCGGCGACGAAGATACCCAGCACGATCTTGCGGGTCAGGGTGAACTCCAGCATCTCGTCACTCTTGTTGCCGAGGAAGTGGGCGCGGTTCTCTTCCCACTTGTCGGCCACCAGGGACTTGCTGGGATCGTTGCGCACCATCTTGGCATAACGCATCACATAGGCGACGCACAGCAGCCAGCCGGCGACCAGCATGGCGACCCGCAGCCAGATGCCGTCGGTGAAGGAGATGCCAGCGGCGTTGGCGGCGATCACGGTAGCGAACGGGTTGATGGTGGAGCCCAGGGTACCGATGCCGGCGCCGAGCAACACGGTCGCGGCAGCCACGACCGGGTCGAAGCGGGCGGCCATCATCACGGGCACCAGCAGGGTGTAGAAGGGCAGCGACTCTTCCGCCATGCCGTAGATGGTGCCCCCTGCGGCGAACAACGCCATCAGGATCGGGATCATCCACTCCTCGCGGCCACGCAGACGATCGGTGACGCGCTCGATACCGGCATCGATAGCACCTGTCTTGGTCACAATGCCAAGGAAGCCGCCGATGATCAGGATGAAGAGGGAGACGTCGATGGCGCCTGCCTCATAGGTGTCGTGGTTGTAGAGGCCGTCGATGGGTGCCAGCAGCACGTCGACTATCCCCTGGGGATTGGCATCCACCAGCTTGTAGGTACCGGCCACCGGCACTTCCTTGCCGAGGGCTTCATTCATTACCATGTCGTATTTGCCGGCCGGCACTATCCAGCTCAGGGCGGCCACCAGGGCGATCAGCACAAACAATATGGTGTAGGCTGACGGGAACTTGAATTTGGTCATGGTCCAGCTTCCTTCTGTGGTGCGGTATCCATGTATCTGCGGGTCGTAGGGTTAGAGGTATTATGCCGCTGTCACATGGTCGAAAAGCCGGGGGTCACCCCCCGGCACCACTACTGCGACCTTAGTCGCCCAGCGTAGCAACCATCACTGCCTTGATGGTGTGCATCCGGTTTTCGGCCTCGTCGAATACTATGCTGTGCTCGGATTCGAACACGTCCTCGGTCACTTCCAGACCCTTCATGCCGTATTTGTCAGCCACTTCCTTGCCCATGGTGGTCTCGTCGTTGTGAAACGCCGGCAGGCAGTGCATGAACTTCACATCCGGGTTCTTGGTGGCGTTGATGACGTCCATGTTGATCTGATACGGGGTCATCAGTTTGACGCGCTGATCCCAGGCTTCTTTCGCTTCACCCATGGAAACCCAGACGTCGGTGTAGAGGAAGTCGGTACCCAGCACCCCCTCCTTCACGTCTTCGGTCAGATGGATGTGCGCGCCGGTCTCTTCGGCGATTTGGCGGCACTTGGCGACCAGCTCTTCTTCCGGCCAGAAGGCCTTGGGCGCAACCAGGCGGATGTCCATGCCCATCTTGGCGGCACCGACCATCAGGGAGTTGCCCATGTTGTTGCGAGCATCACCCAGGTAGGCGAACTTGATTTGATCCAGGCGCTTGCCCTTGCCGTGCTCCAGCATGGTCATGAAGTCGGCCAGGATCTGGGTCGGGTGGAATTCGTTGGTCAGACCGTTCCAGACCGGTACACCGGCATGGGCGCCTAGCTCTTCGACGATCTCCTGACCGAAACCACGGTACTCGATGCCGTCATACATGCGGCCCAGCACCCGGGCGGTGTCCTTCATGGACTCCTTGTGGCCGATCTGGGAACCGCTTGGGCCGAGGTAGGAGACCTGGGCGCCCTGGTCGAAGGCCGCCACTTCAAACGCGCAGCGGGTACGGGTGGAGGTCTTCTCGAAGATCAGGGCAATGTTTTTGCCGGTCAGGTGTTTACGCTCATAGCCACCGTATTTGGCTTTCTTCAGGTCGATGGCCAGATCGATCATGTATTGGATTTCGCGCGGGGTGAAGTCCAGCAGTTTCAGGAAGTTACGGTTACGCAGATTAAAAGCCATGATGAGTTCTCTCTATATTTGTTCAGACCAATTTGGGCAGTGTCATTGACTACGCAGTACACATTACAAAGTTGTTCGGTTACTCAGGCATTCACGGTATGGGTGGCGACGATATTGGTGCCGGCTTCACCCTTGAGGATGGCGAGGCCATCTTCCAGAGAGCCGATGCCGACCATGCCGCCGGTCGCCTTGACGAATTCGCAGGAGGCCTCGACCTTGGGTCCCATGGAGCCTGCATCGAACTTGACCCCGGCCAGCTCGTCCGGGCTGGTGACCCGCAGCGGACGCTGGGTCGGCTTGCCCCAATCCAGGTAGACGGCATCGGCGTCGGTCAGGATCAGCAGGGCGTCGGCCTTGATCTGCTTGGCCAGGTAGGCGGCAGACATGTCCTTGTCGATGACGGCCTCGATACCGGTCAGGCTCTGGCCATCCCAGGTCACCGGGATGCCGCCACCACCGGTACAGATGATGAGGTGGCCCTGGGCGATCAGGGTTTCGATGGCGTCACCTTCGACGATGCGCTGAGGCAGCGGGGACGGCACCACGCGGCGGAAGAACTTGCCGTCGGCCTTGACCGACCAGTGCTTCTCTGCAGCCAGGGCACGGGCCTCCACTTCTTCATAAACCGGGCCGATAAACTTGGTCGGGTTGGCGAACGCCGGATCCTCGGGGTCGACCTGCACCTGGGTCAGCAGCGCGGTGACGTTGCGGCTCGGCATCAGGTTCTTCAGCTCCTGGATCAGCATGTAGCCGATCATGCCCTGGGACTCGGCGCCCAGCACATCCAGGGGATAGGGGGAGACCTTGGTGTAGGCGCTGTTCTGCAGGGCCAGCAGGCCGACTTGCGGACCGTTGCCATGCACCAGCACCACGTTGTACTCCTGGGCGATCAGGGCGATGGTCTTGGCGGCGGTGGCGATGTTCTTGCGCTGGATGTCAGCTTCGAGGGGCTCGCCACGACGGAGCAGGGCATTGCCACCCAGGGCGACGACGACAGTTGGTTTTTTCATGGTGTTACTCTCGAGTCTTGGTGAGTGTGGCACCAGCCTCTGCCGGCGCCACGCCGTCTTGTCAGATGCCGTCACGTTCCATCGGGCAGCTCATGCAGCGGGCGCCGCCGCGACCACGTCCCAGCTCTTCACCCGGGATGGGCAGCACAGTGATGCCGGCCTTGTCGTACTTCTCGTTGGTGTAGGTGTTGCGCTCGTAACCCACCACCACGCCGGGGCGCACGGTCAGCACGTTGTTGGCGTCGTTCCACTGCTCGCGCTCGGCCTCGAAGCTGTCGCCGCCCGTGGTGATGAGCTTGAGCTGATCCACCCCCAGCGCCTTCTCGATGGCGGTGACGAAGTAACCCTCTTCCTTGATGTTCATGCCGGTGGCACCACCCGGGGTCAGGCTCCAGCAGTTCACGTCCTTGCGGATGACTTCCGGATAGACGGAGAAGGTGTCTATGTCCATGTGGGTCATGACGGTGTCGAGGTGCATGCAGCTGCGGTGTTTCGGCAACTGCATGGCGATGACCTGCTTGGCCTGGCCGTGCTTGAACAGGCCGCGGGCCAGGTGTTCCACCCCTTGCGGCGTGGTGCGCTCGGACATGCCGATGAGCACGGCGCCGCGGCCGATGACCAGGACGTCGCCCCCCTCGATGGTGGAGTTGTCGTAGTCGCGGTCTTCGTCACCGAAGTACTTGATGAAGTCCTGGCCGGCGAACTGCGGGTGCCAGCGGTAGATGGCCTTCACATGGTTGGTCTCGCGGCGACGGGCGGCCTTGGCCATGGGGTTGATGGAGACGCCGCCGTAGACCCAGCAGGAGGTGTCGCGGGTGAAGAGGTGGTTGGGCAGCGGCTCGATGATGAAATCGGTTGGGGCGTGCATGCCGACCACCATGTTGACGCCGCTGTAGGGCATCTCGGAGTAGGTCAGGCCGCCGGAGAGGATGCGGGCCAGCTCGCGGTGCGGCATGTCGGCCAGGAAGCAGCGCACGTCGTTGGCCAGCGCGGTGCCGAGGCGATAGTCGGAGACCTGATGCTGCAGCAGCCAGGTTTTGGCTTCCGGTACATCCAGGGTTTCCGCCAGCAGGTTGGTCAGCAGGAAGACTTCGACATTCTGATCGCGCAGCACCTGAGCGAATTTGTCGTGCTCCTGACCGGCGCGCTCAACGGACAGGACGTCATCGAACAGCAGATCCTGGCAGTTGGAGGGGGTCAGACGCTTCAGACTGAGGTTGGGGCGGTGCAACATGACGCGGCGCAACTGGCCAACTTCAGAACCTACATAAAATTTGCTCATGATTATATTCCGTCTAGCAGTGGTCCCTGCGAGTGATTGAATAGATTCCTTCTATTCTGTCTCGTGGCTAAGGCGGGATATTCTTTATGTAGGGTAATCAGCTTGTGTTCTATCCTGCCCTTGCCTTTCGTGACAGAGGTTAGGACTAGCAATCAACGCAAACTTGGACATTGATCACATTCACTCGATACTGAATAAAATCAGGAGTTAATTTATGATGGAGTTTACATAAATGACATTTACCCATTAATGCCGGCCGCATTATTACGCAATAAAGGCAGCATTTATTTCACCGAGATACCGTTTTCATTCATGAGAGATATCTACAAATGGATATGACACATTAAAAATAATCAATAAAATCAATGCATTAATGGTTTTTTATTTTTCTTTTGAATTTTATACTCTTATCCATGCATTTATCCTCATAAATACTCCCTCCACTGGCCACATAAATAGTCATCTTCATTCCTTCGCCTGAATAATCCATCTCTTATCCCAGATCATGGCATCGGCCCCAACCCGCACGGACAGCCCTCTGTATCAGGGTGCTCATCACATCTCCTTTATATGGATATGCATTCTGATCGCATCCTGACGATGCTTTTCTCACCAGGCCCATTGCATCCAGGTTTTAAAGTTTTTTCATTAGTTGAATTTATTGCGCCACCTTGCGCAGCTCCCCGGTTCGCCTTAACTCAGAAAGTGATCAGGATCACACTGTTTTTCTATCACCAAGGAGATAACCATGAAGATCAAATCGCTGTTTCTGCTGGTCGCCCTGGTTCTGCCCATGGCCCCGACCCTGGTTCAGGCCCAGGGCGCCCCCGCCATGCCGCTGGTGGTGTGCCATATTGACCAGGCTCCCCAGAAGCTGCTCCCCGCCTATCTGTGCCAACAGCATGGCGGCCAGCAGCACCATTGATACTGCCCCAGGGGGAGGATCCCTCCTCCTGGCTTGTCAGCTCCCCACGCCGGTATACCCCTCCCCCGATAGCCAGCTCCTGTTAGCCGCTTCCGGCCAGCAACCCCATGCAACCCTCCGTGCCCCCCCTCAACCCAACCTGGCACAGGTACCCCTGCCCCTGGATGCTGTCGGCCCCGGCTCGCCTATCCGCGATCGACTCTGACCCTGGTGACTTTTCTGAACCTCAGTTAAACGAGCTGTGAGACATTCGCCATAGGTGGCGTAAGTGAAGCGCCTCAAAAATTCTCGCCATAGTCGGAACAGTAGAGCAAAAAAACCGCACTTAAAAATCACAACATAATGATTTTAAAAGAAATATAATCATTATCATTTCTCGAGAAACGAGTTTCGAAAAAACGTTTTTCAGCATGCCGTTGTCGTCCTCCGGGAAATCCTTATAGTTACTCCTGCACGGACGCAATGAAGTCGGTCAGGAAGACTGGCTGCCAGGGTTGGGCAAATTGACTCACCACAGGATGTGGTAAAGGACACCTCCCAGGACGGAGAAAGTGCGACGGGAACGGATGACTCGTCAGGCCATGATGGCTAAAGGACACCCCAAAGGATTGGGAAGGGGAAACCTAAAGGAAGAGGTATAGTCAGGGATTGCAGGGAGCAACTTCGTTCAAGGATATGAACGATAAGACTATCGGGGGCGACGCAAGTCGCCCCCATCTTTTTTTGGGAATTTTTCACGCTTTCCCGGTGAGCTGCCACCCTGACCACGGCGGCCAGGGTGCCCATCACCAGTCCAGCCGACCTTATTCCAGCCGGAAGTGCCCCACTATCTCCCGCAGCCTGTCATAGGTGTGCTGCATGGAGGTCGAGCTCTCCACCGTCCTCTCGCCATTGCCCTTGAGCTGGGTGATCACCTCGGCGATGGCGCTCATGTTGCGGTTGATCTCTTCGGCAACCGCGCTCTGCTGCTCCGCCGCGGTGGCGATGTGGCTGATGAGATCGTTGATTTCCACCACTTCCCCCGCCATCAGATCCAGCGATGCATTCACCTTGCTGGTGTTCTCTGCCGCATCCTGACAGCTCTGCCGGGTGTTCCCCATGGCCGCTACCACGGTCTGGGTCCCCCGCTGCAACCGGGTCAGCATGGTCTGGATCTCGGCGGTGCTCTTCTGGGTACGACCCGCCAGGGATCGCACCTCATCGGCGACCACGGCAAACCCGCGCCCCTGCTCACCGGCCCGGGCGGCCTCGATGGCGGCGTTGAGCGCCAGCAGGTTGGTCTGCTCGGCGATGCCGCCGATGACCCCCAGGATGGAGCCTATCTGCTGCACATCCTGCTGCATGGCGGTGATGGAGTGGGCAGTGGCTTCCACCTCCGTCACCAGCGCGGTGACGCTGGTCATGGCCTGATCCACCACCCTGCGTGATTGGCTCGCCAACTGCTGGCTCTGACCGGTCAGCTGGGCCGTACTGGCGGCGCTCTCCGACACCGAGACGGCGGTGCGGCTCATCTCGTTGATGGCGGTGACGACCTGCTCCGTCTCCCGCACATGCTCGGCCAGCAGCCCCTGGGCCGACCCCGTTTGCCTGGCCAGACCCGAGATCCCCTCATTGAGCTGGCCGCTGGCCTGGCGCACCTCTCCCATCATTTCCTGCAACCGCTCGATGAAGCGGTTTATGCCGGCCGAGATCTGGCCGAGGTCGTCCGTGCTGGTCACCGTCAGACGGCGGGTCAGATCACCGCTGCCCCGGGACAGCTCCTGCACCAGATCGCGCAGGGAGAGGATGGGGCGATAGGCCAGGTTGAGGGCCACCATGGAGATCAGCAGCACCAGGGCAGCCACCCCAAGCAGGGCCAGGGTGATCTTGCCGTTGAGCGCCTGGGTCATGGCCCGGATGTAGTCGAGATCGATATAGCCGGTCAGGGTCCAGCTGCTACCGCGGATATCCAGCTTGTTGGGACGGCTCTCCGTCTCTCCCTGGGGCTTGCTGCTGTAGAGTACCTGGCCCTGACTGTCGCTCAGGGAGAAGTAACGCCCCTCCCCGCTCACCTTCGCCAGCAGCGCCTTGAACTCGCTCATGTCGAGGTAATAGAGATAGGCGGAATCGGCACCACGGGGTACCAGGATGGAGATCACCGGCTTGCCGTCCAGTTGCTCCAGCGGGCTGACGGTGATCTGGTTGTTGGCGGCGGGGATCAGCTTGCGCAGAGCCTCGACCCTGGCCTTGTCGTCGATGACCCCGTTCACGTCGAACGCCATGTCACCGATCAGCTTGACGATGTTGTGAAAACCGGTCTCCTGCAGCGCCTTCTTGACGCTGGTCACCCCGAGGTTGAGATTCGCCGCCAGCAGCACCTTCTGGTTGATGTCACCGGCCAGCTTCTCCTTGACCAGGGTGATCTGCTCGTTGATGTTCTGGGTCGCCTGGGTGCGGATGTAGCCACTGATGAAGTGATTGACGCTGAACCAGGCGGTGCCGATGGTGACCAGGATGGCGAGCAGGAGCAGAACGTTGATTTTGACTTTGAATGGCATGGGGTGGGTCCCTCCAAATAGAAAGGGCCGGAACATGACCGGCCCTCTCTGCCAATGCTTACTTCTTCTTGGCGTACTTCATTGAGTCCAGGGCAACCGCCAGAATGATGATGCCGCCCTTGATGATGAACTGCCAGTAGGGGCTGACCCCGATATAGGTCAAACCATAGTTGATCAGGGTAAAGATGAGTACCCCGGTGATGACACCGGCGACAGTCCCTACACCACCGGCAAAGGAGACACCGCCCACCACGCAGGCCGCGATGGCATCGAGTTCATACATGAAACCGAGGTTGTTGGTGGCGCTGCCGATCCGGCCTGCTTCCAGCATGCCGCCGAAGGCGTAGAAGACACCGGCCAGGGCGTAGATGATCACCAGATTGACCGCCACGTTGACGCCGGAGACCTTGGCAGCTTCCGGGTTGCCGCCGATGGCAAAGATGTTCTTGCCAAAGCGGGTCTTGTTCCACAGCACCCAGACGAAGACGCTGGCGATGGCCGCATAGAAGGTCAGGTACGAAAGCTTGAATCCTCCTATCCGGATAAAGCCCTGCGCGAAGCTGGAGAAGCGAGGGTCGAAGCCAGCCACCGGAGAGGCACCCACCGAATCAAAATAGAGGGAGTTGATGCCGTAGACGATGATCATGGTGCCCAGAGTGGTAATGAAGGGCGTCACGTTCAGGTAGGCCACGATCAGGCCGTTGACCAGACCGATCAGCGCACCCACCGCACAGACCAACAGGATCACCGCCGGAATGGGTACTTCACCCAGACTGGGGAACACCTTGTTGACGTTGGTCAGGGCCTGCAGCATGGTGGCCGCGATCAGCGCCGCCAGACCGACCTGACGACCGGCCGACAGATCCGTCCCCTGGGTGATGATGATCCCCGCCACCCCGAGGGCTATGATGACCCGCACCGAGGACTGAGTCAGGATGTTGCTGAGGTTGGTGAGACTCAGGAAGGAGGGCTCCTGGATCACGATAACCATGAGCAGCACCAGCAGCACCAGGTAGATGGCGTTTTCCTTGAGCGCCTGCATCAGATTGAAATTTTTAGCCGACTCCATAAATGTCTTCCTGTCTCTAGAGGTACAGAGATGCCAGGCGCAGTATCTCGCTCTGGTCAGTTTCTTTGGTATTGACGATCCCGGCGACCCGGCCATTGCTCATCACCATGATGCGGTCGGTGATCCCCAGCAGTTCGGGCATTTCGGACGAGATGATGATGATCCCCTTGTCCTTCTTCGCCAGCTCCAGGATGAGCTGGTAGATTTCGAACTTGGCCCCGACGTCTATGCCCCGGGTCGGTTCATCCAGCATCAGGATCTCCGGCTGGGTCAGCAGCCAGCGGCCTATGATGACCTTCTGCTGATTGCCCCCGGAGAGGGAGCCAATCTGTGTCTGCTGGGTCGGTGTCTTGACCCGCATGGAGTCGATGA
Organism: Aeromonas sp. S2(2024); assembly: GCF_041402505.1. Lineage (NCBI taxonomy): Bacteria > Pseudomonadati > Pseudomonadota > Gammaproteobacteria > Aeromonadales > Aeromonadaceae > Aeromonas > Aeromonas sp. S2(2024). Next base: position 7,895 of record NZ_JBGLRL010000018.1, on the reverse strand, counting down.
CCCACTGGGTATCGCTCTTCATCTTGTTGTCGCTGAGCAGCCCCATGGATCCCTTGTAGCTGTCCATGTTGGCGATCAGGGAGTTGAAGGCGATATCGAGACGGGAGTAGATCCCGGTGGAGCGGCGCTCCTCCGTCACCAGGGCGAAGCCGTTCTGGATCGCCTCATGGGCGTTGCGATTGGCGACCTCCTTGCCGTGCAACTTGATGACACCGTCGCTGTGATCGCGGATGCCGAACAGGGTCTCGACGATGTCGGTGCGCTTTGCCCCCACCAGACCGGCGATGCCGAGGATCTCCCCCTTGTGCAGGTTGAAGCTCACGTCCTTGATGGAGGGCTGGTTCTTGGCCGTCAGGTGCTCGACTTCGAGGATCACCTCTTTCGGCTGGTTGGTTTTCTCCGGGAAGCGCTGGGTCAACTCACGACCGACCATCATGCCGATGATCTGATCCATGGTCATGCCCTCGAGCGGCTGGGTCGCCACCCACTGGCCATCCCGCAATATGGTGATCTCGTCACAGAGCTGGAAGATCTCTTCCATCTTGTGGGAGATGTAGACGATGCCGCACCCCTTGTCCTTCAACTTGTTGATGATCTTGAAGAGGTGGTTGACCTCTTTCTCGGTCAGGGAGGAGGTGGGTTCGTCCATGATGACGATCTTGGCGTCATAGGAGAATGCCTTGGCGATCTCGATCATCTGCATCTGGGAGACGGAGAGGGTGCCGACCTTGACCCGGGGGTCTATGTCGATGTCCAGCTCGTCGAAGATGCGCTTGGTGTCGTCATACATCTTGCCGTGGTCGATGAACCAGCCCTTGGTGGGATAGCGACCGAGCCACATGTTGTCCATCACGGTGCGTTGCAATACCAGGTTCAGCTCCTGGTGCACCATGGATACGCCATTTTCCAGCGCCTCTTTGGAAGAGGTGAAGTTGACCTCCTCGCCCTTGAAGAAGATCTTGCCCTGATCCTTCTCGTAGATGCCGAACAGGCACTTGAGCAGCGTGGACTTCCCTGCGCCATTCTCGCCCATCAACGCATGCACAGAATGAGGACGGACCCGTAAATTGACATTATCGAGTGCCTTGACGCCAGGAAAGCTCTTACTGACGTCAATCATCTCCAACAGCCATTCTGATTGTTGCCGTGTTGTCATATCAGCCATCACATCTGGTTGAAAAAAGGGCAAGGGGATCTCCCTTGCCCTAAGGGGAGGAATTACTCGAATTGGGACAGGTTGTCTTTGTCTACGCCCACGTAGGCAACGCGCACGACCTTGTTGTCGATCTTCCAGTTGGTGCCTTCACCGGCCGGCTTGCCTTCAGCCAGATTCTTGGTCAGCTCGAAGGTCGCCTTGGCCTGGTTGGCCGCATCGTTCAGCACTGTACCCGCCATGGCACCGCTCTTGACCATGGCCAGGGCTTCCGGCAGGGCATCGACGCCGAACACCGGAATGGCAGTCTTGCCCTGGGCTTTCAGGGATTCAACAGCACCCATTGCCATGCCGTCGTTGTTGGCGATGACCACTTCGATCTTGTTGGCGTTGGGGCCGGAGATCCAGGCGTCCATCTTGTCTTTCGCCATGGCGGTATCCCACATACCGGTATCCATGTGCAGCTGTTCGGTTTTGACGCCGCCGTCATTCAGGGTCTTGACGACGTAGGTGGTACGGGCTTCCGCATCCGGGTGGCCCGGCTCGCCCTTGAGCAGCACGAACTGGATGACGCCATCCTTGTTCAGATCCCACTCCGGGTGTGCCTTCCAGTGCTTGGCGATCAGCTGGCCCTGGATGATCCCTGACTCCTTGGAGTCGGTACCCACGTAGTAGGCCTTGTCATAGCTGGCCAGATCGGCCGCGCTCGGTTCCTTGTTGTAGAACACCACGGGGATCTCGTCGGCACGGGCTTTCTCGATCACGACAGGGGCCGCAGCCGGGTCAACCAGGTTGATGGCCAGCGCCTTCACGCCCTTGGCCAGCAGCACGTCGATCTGGTCGTTCTGCTTGGACTGGTCATTCTGGGAGTCATTCATCAGCAGCTCCACACCGGGATTGGCTACCGCTTCCTTCTCGATGGCCTTGCGCACTACCGCCATGAAGTTGTCGTCATACTTGTAGACGGTGACACCGATACGGGTATCGGCCTGGGCTTGTGCTCCCGCCATCAGTCCCATCAGCAAGGTGGCAACTGTCGTGAGTTTTTTCATTGTTATGCTCCGATCTCTAATATCTGTTTTTGTAGGGAATGCTGTACACCGTTTGAACTGGCGCCAGCCTAATGTAATCAGTTTGTTGTGTGACGGTCTGTGATCATGGCAACAAAATGAAAACGTTTACACTCTGTTACATAGAAGCAATATTGTTAAAAATTAAATAGTTATGTAAGTTAAGGCCTCCTTCGAAGCCTCACCATCCAAGACTAGTCCATCTAGCGAAAAATGCAGTTCCAGCTGTAACTTCCAGGCAACAACCAGAATTCAGGCCGCACGCTCTGGCTCCAGGAGTCATCACCCCCTACACCCATGTGGAAACCATCCAGACAGAGGTGCACTCCCCCCTGGGCCACCAGATCGGTCTGATGACGGGCCTGGGCAAGCTGTTGCTGGCTGTAGTGGCTGACGCTGAAGTGGAACTTGCCCTCGATGCTCACCTCTGCGAGCCGTAGCTGACGGGTATCGCAACGCAATCCGTTGTCGGTCGGGAACACATAGGGGGTGTGCAGGGCCGCAATCGGCAGCTGCCAGCGATGGAGGTCGGCGGCAAGCAGCCTGTCCGGGTAGTTCTCGTGGGGACCGCGCCCCAGCCAGCTCACTTCGTCGACCTCGCCGGCCAGCCAGAGCCTGGCGCCGATGCGGGGCAGCGACGGCATGTCGGCGGCGATCTCCACCTCGATGTGCAGCGCCATGACGCCATCGGCATCAAAGCTATGGTGCCAGCGGGTCAGTATCTTCAGCTCGTCGGCCACGAAGTAGCCATGAAGCACCGTGATGAGACCCTGAGCCGGGCTCGCCTCCAGGCCGAGGCAGCGGTGCTGCAGATCATTGAGCCCGGCCTCCTGCCAGCGGGCAATCCAGGCATTGGGATCCGCGTGATCCGCCTCGCTGGTGCCGATGTCGTTGTCAAGCGGCGCCCGGCAGAAGTGATCGGCGATGGCGTCACGCAGCTGTTCACGGCCCTGCTTCTGCCAACTGCTGATACGGCCGCTGGCCTTGTCCAGCCGCCACTCGCTGCCCGCAGCACGCACCAGCCAGTGGTCCGGCTGCTCGCTCAATGAGGCGGGCGCCCGGGTAACAGGCATGGCCAGAGGGGTCGGCAGCATGCATTGCTGGCGCGCCACCTCGTGATCCGCCCCGGCCCATGCCGTGGCGGTGGGCTGCACTATGGCCAGATCCAGCCAGGCCAGGGTGCCTGCGGCAAATCCCGGCAGCCGCTCCAGCAGGGTCAGCGTCACGCTGCCCTGGGGCGCCAGCGCGAGCGGGCACTCGCCCTGGCTCAGCACCACTCCGTCCTCCCGCAGCTGCCAGCGCAGCACTTCGTTGTCCGTTGGGCGGAACAGGTATTCGCTATGGACCTCCACCGTCAGCGGCTTCTGGCCTACCAAGGACAGCACGAAGGGTTGCTGGGCCCGCTTCGCCTCGAACAAGGCGGGATGCGGCGTGCGATCGGGGAACAGCAGGCCGTTGCAGCAGAACTGGCGATCGTTGGGAAGATCGCCGAAATCACCACCATAGGCCCAGAAATGGCGGCCATCATCGGTCTGCTGGTCTAGCCCCTGATCCACCCAATCCCACACGAAACCGCCTTGCAGACGGGGATGATCGCGAAACGCCTGCCAGTAGTGGGCGTAACCCCCCAGGCTGTTGCCCATGGCGTGGGCATATTCGCAGAGGATCAGCGGTCGGGTCTCTTCCGGCAGACCTATCCACTTGGCCAGCGCCCACTTGGGCACAGCCGGGAAAGGCTGATCCTGATGGGTGCGGGCATACATGGGGCAGATGATGTCGGTGGCCGGGGTATCGGCTCCACCCCCTTCGTACTGGACCGCGCGGCTCGGATCGGCCCGTTTGACCCACTGGTACATGGCGTCATGGGCCGGACCATAGCCGGATTCGTTGCCCAGCGACCAGATGATGATGCTGGGGTGATTGAAGTCACGCGCCACCATGCGGGTGACCCGCTCGAGGAAGGCGTTGCTCCAGGCGGGATCCTGTGCCAGCCGCCCCATGGGGGTCATGCCGTGAGTCTCCAGGTTCGCCTCGTCCACCACATAGAGGCCGAGCCGGTCACACAGTCGGTAGAACTCGGGATGATTGGGGTAGTGGGAGCAGCGCACCGCGTTGAAGTTGTGCTGCTTCATCAACCGCAGATCCTGCTCCATGGCGGCCGGGGTCACCACATGGCCCAAGGCGGGATCGTGTTCGTGGCGATTGGCGCCGCGAATGAGCAGCGGTTGGCCGTTGACCCTCAGCAAGCCGCCCTTGATCTCCACCGCCCGAAAACCCACGTCATGGGCCTCGCTCTCGATGGGCTCGTCCTGCTCGTCCAGCAGGGTCAGGGTCAGTCGATACAGATGCGGCGTCTCGGCGCTCCACTTGTGGGGAGCCGCAACCTCCAGCCACAGCTCGGCTCTGTCTGTGTAGGCGCCCTTCTCGTCGATGTGGCCGGTACCGAGGGGCTGACGCAGGCGGGCAACCGGCTGCTCACCGAAATAGAGGTTCGCCTCCACCGCCAGCCCGGCGCCTTCATTGACCTGCAGCGCCACCTTGAGACGGGCATCCCGGTAGCAGGCGTCCAGCACCGGGGTCAGCCGCACGTCCAGCAGCCGGCGCTCGGGTTTGTGCAACAGGCTGACGGAGCGGAAGATGCCGCTCATGCGCCACATGTCCTGATCCTCCAGATAGGAGCCATCGGACCAGCGCAGCACCAGCACGGCCAGCCGGTTGGTGCCTGCCTGCAGGAAGTCGCCGAGATCGAATTCGGCGGGCAGTCTGCTGTCCTGGGAGTAACCGACCCAGCGGCCGTTGCAGAACAGATGGAAGGCGCTGTCCACCCCGTCGAAGATGATGCGGGTCTGACCGCTGGCCAGCCAGTCGGCGGACAGTTCAAACTCGCGGGAATAACAGCCGGTGGGATTCTCTGCCGGCACCCGGGGCGGATCGCAGGGGAAGGGGTACTTGATGTTGGTATAGATGGGGCGATCAAACCCCTGCAGTTGCCAGTTGCCAGGTACCCTGATGAGGGTCGAGTCGGGCAGATCCTCGTTCAGCCACTTCTCGGGCACCAGCTCGGGGGCCCCGAAGAAGGAGAAACGCCAGTCGCCGTCGAGCAGCATGCGGGACGGCGAAGGGAGCCCGGCACGGGCATCGGCCTCGCTGCGCCAGCTGAACAAGGGGGTATGGGCAGGCAGACGATTCACCGAGGTAATCGCCTGGGTCTGCCAGTCCTGACGGGCCACTATCTCCCTGAGCATTCTTCTCTCTCCCTGCATGAACGCCGATAACGCATGCAGTGTAGGGGAGTTTTGCCCGATGATCGGCGATCCCGCTCACACAGATGTAAACGATTACACCTGTTTTGTTAAGTAAAACAGAGTAAAAATTAGCTAAATGAGGGTAAAAGAACGCTCCGTAGGATAGTCAGGCTGAAACAGGATGATCCGGACGGGGGAACCGTGGAAAAAGAGAGATATATTGAGTTTCGAATGGAAACTTTTAGGACGAGTCATCAGAGGCTGCCACTCAACTGCCCCCAATCCACCGTCAGAAGGCGGCAAGGAGACGCAACGATCAGAGCCTGACGGGCGCCACCGAGTGGCGGTTGATAAGGGTCGGGGTGTAGATCCGGCTCTGCACCGTCTCGCTCTCTCCTGCGGCGAGTTGCAACGCCAGCTTGGCGGCCTGGGCGGCCATCAGTTCGATGGGATAACGCATGGTGGAGAGCTTGGGCCTCAGGTATCTGGCATAGATGATGTCATCGAAGCCCACCACCGAGACCTCTTCAGGCACCTTGAGACCATTGTCTGCCAGTACCGAGATGGCGCCTGCCGCCATGGCATCGTTGTAGGCCACCACCGCCGTGATGGGCAACCCCTTGGCCAGCAGGTTGAGCATGGCGCGCTCACCGCCCTCTTCATTGGGCATGCCGCTCTCCACCAGCTCGGGATCGGCGCTCAGGCCCGCCTCGGCCAGGGCATCCTGATAACCCTGATGGCGCAGCATGGCATCCTCGATGGCATGATCCGAACTGAGGAAGGCGATGTGGCGATGCCCCAGTTCCAGCAGATGGCGGGTCGCGGTGGCGGCCCCCTGCCGGTTGTTGAGGGCGATGCAGCGACCCCTCAGACCCGGAATGTCGCGGTTGATCAGCACCATGCCAGGGGCCCGCAGGGCATAGTCGATGAGCTCCTCGTCGCTGAGCGCCTTGCTGTGCACCACCAGCGCCTCGCAGCGCTTGCCGATCAGCAGATCGATGGCTTCCCGCTCCTGCTGGGCGCGGTGAAAACCATTTCCCATCAGCAGGTGCAGCCCCTGTTCCACCGCCACCCCGGCGACCCCCTTGACCAGAGCCCCGAAGAAGGGATCTGCCACGTCACCGACCACCACGCCCATGGTGTCGCAGGTCTGGCTGACCAGGGCCCGGGCGTTGGCGTTGGGGGTGTAGCCCAGTTCGGCCATGGCCTTCTGCACCACCTCGCGGGAGGCGGCACTGGCCTTGGGTGAGTTGTTCATCACCCGTGAAACCGTTGCCACCGATACGTTGGCCAAACGGGCGACATCCTTGATGGTGCTCATGCTGTTTTCACTTATTTCACGGTTCGATATGGCGCCATTATACCGAGCAATGTCACTGATAACAGGGGGGAAAGCCATGTCGATGCATTTATCGCCATACAAGGATATGTAAACGTTTCCATCTATTTGTTAACCGGTTCACAGTTTACCCGCCAGCCCCTCGGCTAGACTCCTGCTCAGGCTTTCCTTGCGTGAGGCGCAAACGGTGGAGAAGAGGATGAGAGTACTGGTGACCGGCGGTTGCGGCTATATCGGCAGCCACACTTGTCTGGCCTTGCAGGCGGCAGGCATGGAACCCGTGGTGGTGGACAACCTCTGCAACAGCAAGGCCGCCGTGCTGACACGGGTTGCCGCCATCAGCGGGCAGCGGCCCCGCTTCTATCAGGGGGACATCCGTGACCCGGCACTGCTGGACAGCATCTTCGCCGAGCAGCAGATCGACGCAGTGATCCACTTCGCCGCCCTGAAAGCGGTCGGCGAATCGACCCGGATCCCCCTCGCATATTATGAGAACAACCTGAGCGGCACCCTGGTGCTGCTGCAGGCGATGAAGCGGGCCGGGGTTCACAACCTGGTGTTCAGCTCCTCGGCCACCGTCTACGGCGACCCGGCCAGCACCCCCATCCGGGAAGATTTCCCGCGCAGCGCCACCAATCCCTACGGCCGCTCCAAGCTGATCATCGAGGAGATCCTCGAGGATCTGCAGGCCGCCGAGCCCCACTGGAGCATGACCCTGCTGCGCTACTTCAACCCGGTCGGCGCCCACGAATCCGGCACCCTGGGGGAAGATCCCCAGGGTATTCCCAACAATCTGATGCCCTATATCACCCAGGTAGCCATTGGCCGTCGCGACTGCCTCTCGGTCTTTGGAAACGATTACAACACTCCGGACGGCACCGGGGTACGCGACTACATCCATGTGATGGATCTCGCCGAGGGGCACGTCAAGGCGCTGCACCACTGTGCGGGGCGAGGCGGCGTCCACCCTTACAACTTGGGCACGGGCCAGGGCCAGAGCGTGCTGCAGATGGTGGCGGCGTTCTCAGCCGCCTGCGGCAAGCCACTGCCTTATCGCATCGAGCCCAGGCGCCCGGGCGACATCGCCG
>NZ_JBGLRL010000017.1:0-92878 GCF_041402505.1 Aeromonas sp. S2(2024) | reverse complement strand
ACCGAAGTTGTCTTGGTCACTTCACCAGACATTGAAAATCAACAAAATTGTTTGATGTTCGATGCTGTGAGTGCCCACACAGATTGCTTGATTCAAATTGTTAAAGAGCGACGCAACAGTGTGTTGCTGCGGGAGTGGAATTCTACTCAACCGCCTTCTCGAGTCAAGCCTTATTTTCAAAGGCTTTTCGAGGTTACCGACGAGGTTGTTTGCGTTGCCGCTTGCCCTGTCGATGGAGGCGCATTATAGGGAGCTGAAACTTTCTGGCAAGCCCCTCAAAGCAATAAAATTGCAAAAAATGGTAGTTTTTTAGTTATTCATAACAAGGCACAGCTTTTATACAGACTTATCCACAAAGCGAACCTAAATTAGGAACAGTTAGCAGAGTTCCTTGTATAGATCTCTGCATCTTGTTGGTGCTCACATCACTGCATCAGGTAAATGAAGGCTCGCCTTGATGATGAGGAATATCTATATAAGGAAGAGGTAGATGAAGGACTAGTTAATAGCCACAGTACAGTTGAGGCAGTTGAGGCAGTTGAGGCAGTTGAGGCAGTTGAGGCAGTTGAGGCAGTTGAGGCAGTTGAGGCAGTTGAGGCAGTTGAGGCAGTTGAGGCAGTTGAGGCAGTATCAGAATCAATTAAAAGAAAAGCCGGGACAAGCCCGGCTTTTTCTTTATCACTCAGCAGCTGCTTCAGCAGCGGCCGGGCGGTCTACCAGCTCAATGTAAGCCATAGGGGCGTTGTCGCCTGCACGGAAACCGCATTTCAGAATGCGAGTATAACCGCCGGCGCGCTCCAGGTAGCGCGGGCCCAGTTCATTGAACAGCTTAGCCACGATCGCGTTATCGCGAGTACGGGCAAATGCCAGGCGACGATTAGCAACGCTATCAGTCTTGGCAAGGGTGATCAGCGGTTCAACTACACGACGCAGCTCTTTTGCCTTAGGCAGAGTCGTCTTGATGATCTCATGACGAACCAGGGAGCTGGCCATGTTGCGGAACATAGCCTGACGATGGCTGCTGTTCCGGTTCAGTTGACGACCACTCAAACGATGGCGCATGACCTTATCCTTCTAACTAAATCTGTGAAACCCGTAATCTGGATTACTCGTCAGCGATGCTGGCGGGCGGCCAGTTCTCAAGGCGCATGCCAAGAGACAGACCACGGGAGGCCAACACGTCCTTGATCTCAGTCAGGGACTTCTTACCGAGGTTAGGAGTTTTAAGCAACTCAACTTCGGTACGCTGTACCAGATCACCAATATAGTGGATAGCTTCTGCCTTCAGACAGTTCGCTGAACGAACTGTCAGCTCCAAATCATCGACAGGACGCAGCAGAATCGGATCAAACTCGGGTTTCTCTTCTTTCTTCTCGGGCACGCTGACATCGCGCAGATCCACGAAGGCTTCCAGCTGTTCGGCCAAAATAGTGGCAGAACGGCGAATGGCTTCTTCCGGATCCAGAGTACCATTGGTCTCCATGTCGATAACCAGCTTGTCCAAGTCGGTGCGCTGTTCCACACGTGCCGCCTCAACATTGTAGGCGATGCGAACGATGGGGCTGAACGCGGAGTCCAGCAGCAGGCGACCAATAGGACGCTCTTCATCATCGTTGTGAACACGAGCAGAAGCAGGCACATAACCACGACCGCGCTGAACTTTCAGACGCATGCTGATCTCAGCATTGGCTCCTGTCAGGTGGCAGATTACGTGCTCCGGGTTTACGATCTCGACTTCATCACCGTGAGTGATATCACCAGCGGTAACGGGGCCTGTTCCAGACTTGGTCAGGGACAGAGTTACCTCGTCCTTGCCTTCCAGCTTCACAGCGATACCTTTCAGGTTGAGCAGGATTTCAAGAATGTCTTCCTGTACACCTTCTTTGCTGCTGTACTCGTGCAGTACTCCGTCGATCTCGACTTCAGTAACTGCACAACCGGGCATAGATGACAGCAAAATACGACGCAGGGCATTACCCAGCGTGTGACCAAAGCCACGCTCAAGCGGCTCGAGAGTCACTTTCGCGTGAGTCGGGCTAACTTGCTCGATGTCAACTAGCCGCGGTTTAAGAAAATCTGTTACAGAACCCAGCATTGTGTCCTCTCTTTAGAAGCTAGCTTTACTTGGAGTAAAGCTCGACGATCAGCTGTTCGTTAATGTCGGCAGACAGGTCGGAACGCTCTGGCAGGCGCTTGAAGGCACCTTCCATCTTAGCAGCGTCAACCTCTACCCAAGTCGGCTTCTCGCGCTGACCAGCAACTTCCAGGGAAGCTTTGATACGCGCTTGCTTCTTAGCCTTCTCGCGAACGCAGATCACGTCCTCAGGGGATACCTGGAAAGAAGGAACATTCACAACGCGGCCGTTTACCATGATGGCTTTGTGGCTCACCAGCTGACGAGACTCAGCACGAGTGGCGCCGAAGCCCATGCGGTAGACGACGTTGTCCAGACGACCTTCCAGCAGCTGCAACAGGTTTTCACCGGTGTTACCCTTTTGACGGGCAGCGTCGCGGTAGTAGTTGCGGAACTGTTTTTCCAATACGCCGTAGATACGACGTACTTTTTGTTTCTCGCGCAGTTGCACACCATAGTCAGACAGACGCGCTTTACGCGCACCATGTTGACCAGGAACGGTGTCAATCTTGCACTTAGAATCAATCGCACGAACACCAGACTTCAGGAAGAGGTCGGTGCCCTCACGACGGCTAAGCTTAAGCTTAGGACCGATATATCTTGCCATCTTCTTTCTCCAACAATCCTAGACCAAGTAGCTACAGCGTTATACGCGGCGCTTCTTGGGAGGACGACAACCGTTGTGCGGGATCGGAGTCACATCAGTAATATTAGTGATGCGGAAACCAGCCGCGTTCAGAGCGCGGATGGAAGACTCACGACCGGGACCCGGACCTTTGACCATGACTTCCAGGTTCTTCACGCCGTATTCTTTGGCGATCTCACCAGCGCGCTCAGCAGCTACCTGGGCAGCAAACGGAGTGGACTTACGGGAACCACGGAAACCGGAACCACCAGAGGTAGCCCAAGACAGAGCATTGCCCTGACGGTCAGTAATGGTCACGATTGTGTTGTTGAAAGATGCATGAACGTGCGCAATACCGTCGCTCACTTGCTTTTTAACGCGCTTGCGAGCACGAGTCGGAGTTTTAGCCATTTTCTACCTTCCCGTTACTTCTTGATAGCCTTGCGCGGACCCTTACGGGTACGAGCGTTGGTCTTGGTACGTTGACCACGAACAGGCAGGCTACGACGGTGACGCAAACCACGGTAGCAACCCAGATCCATCAATCGCTTGATGTTCATGGAAATCTGACGACGCAGGTCACCTTCAACGGTGAATTTACCTACTTGTTCACGCAGACTCTCGATCTGAGCTTCGTCCAGGTCTTTAATTTTCACATTCTCAGCGATACCGGCTGCGGCACAAATGGCCTTGGAGCGGGTACGACCGACGCCATAAATCGCAGTCAACGCAATGACTGCATGCTTATGGTCAGGAATGTTAATGCCAGCGATACGGGCCACTATTCACTCCTACATATAGTAGATAACGACCACCACAAAGCCCGTGAGCGGATACGTGGCGGTCAACCAATACACAACAAAAGTTGGCTGGCTATATTAGCCAGCACAACTATTTGTTGCAAGTACTAACCGTAAAAAATTAGCCTTGGCGCTGTTTATGCTTTGGCTCGCTGCAAATCACACGCACCACACCGTGACGCTTGATGATTTTGCAGTTACGGCAGATTGCCTTAACGGAAGCACGAACTTTCATTGCTTAACTCCGTAACTACGCCGACCTTTAGCGGCCGTAGCCCTTCAGGTTGGCCTTCCTCAGGACGTCGCCATATTGATGAGACATCATATGGGTCTGAACCTGAGCCATGAAGTCCATGATAACTACCACAATAATCAGCAGCGAAGTGCCACCGAAGTAGAACTGTACGTTCCAGGCAGTCATCAAGAACTGGGGTACCAGACAGATAAAGGTTATATAGAGCGCACCTGCCAATGTCAGGCGAGTCATAACCTTATCGATGTAACGTGCTGTCTGCTCGCCCGGGCGGATCCCCGGGATAAAGGCTCCACTCTTCTTCAGATTATCTGCTGTCTCGCGGGGGTTGAACACCAGCGCGGTATAGAAGAAGCAGAAGAAGATAATGGCTGCTGCATAGAGCATCTCATACAAGGGTTGACCCGGCTGCAGGACCATAGAGACCTGTTGCAGGACATCAGCCACCTTGCCCTCGCCCTGACCAAACCAAGAGGTAATGGTCCCTGGGAAGAGGATGATGCTGGATGCGAAAATCGCAGGAATCACACCGGCCATATTCACTTTCAACGGCAGGTGTGTGCTTTGCGCGGCGAATACCTGGCGGCCTTGTTGACGCTTGGCATAGTTAACGACGATACGACGCTGACCACGCTCCACGAACACCACAAAGTAAGTCACTGCGAAAACAATCAAGCCCAGCAACAACAACAGCAGGATGTGCAATTCCCCTTGACGTGCCTGTTCGGCCGTAGCGCCAATGGCATGAGGCAGACCAGCAACGATACCTGTGAAAATAATCAGCGAGATACCATTACCAATCCCACGCTCGGTAATCTGTTCACCCAACCACATCAAGAACATGGTACCGGTGACCAGACTCACAACGGCTGTGAAATAGAAGCCCAAACCCGGATGAGTCACGAGTCCTTGCATCATATTCGGCAGACCGGTTGCAATACCAATGGCCTGGAACGTTCCCAAAACCAGCGTGCCCCAACGGGTATATTGGCTAATCTTGCGACGGCCGGATTCACCCTCTTTCTTGAGTTCAGCAAGAGCAGGATGAACCACAGTCAGCAGCTGGATAATGATCGACGCCGAAATGTACGGCATGATCCCCAGCGCAAGAATAGAAGCACGCGAGAGTGCACCACCACTGAACATGTTGAACATCTCAATGATGGTGCCCTTCTGTTGTTGGAACAACTCGGCCAGTACGGCGGCGTCAATACCAGGAATCGGCACATAAGAGCCTGCGCGGAACACGATAATTGCCCCGAGAACGAAGAGCAGACGGCTCTTCAGTTCACTCAGACCACCTTGTGCTTTAACATCCAATCCTGGTTTCTTAGCCATTGTACTGATTATTCCTCGATTTTACCGCCAGCGGCCTCGATGGCTGCACGTGCACCTTTGGTGACGGACAGACCACGAACGGTCACAGCACGGTCAATGTTGCCAGACAGAACAACTTTAGCGAAAACGATGTTCTTGGTAACAACACCGGCTTGCTTCAGAGTGCTCAAATCGACCACATCACCTTCTACCAGGGCGATTTCGTTCAGGCGCACTTCGGCAGAAACCAAAGATTTACGAGAGAAGAAACCGAACTTCGGCAGACGGATTTTCAAAGGCATCTGGCCACCCTCGAAACCGTTGCGGACTTTACCGCCACCGGAACGAGAAGTTTGACCTTTCACACCACGACCACCGGTCTTGCCCAGACCAGAACCGATACCACGGCCCGGACGGTGCTTAACACGCTTGGAACCAGCGGCCGGAGACAGAGTATTCAGACGCATGCTTAGCCCTCCACCTTAACCATGTAATAAACCTGGTTGATCATACCGCGTACGCAGGGAGTATCTTCCAGCTCAACGGTGTGACCAATGCGACGCAGACCCAGACCACGCAGAGTCGCCTTGTGCTTTGGCAGACGGCCGATAGAGCTGCGAGTTTGAGTTACTTTTACAGTGTTAGCCATGTCGCATTACCCCAGAATTTCTTCAACGCGCAGACCACGCTTGGCAGCGATCTGTTCCGGTGATTGACCGTGAACCAGAGCGTCTACAGTTGCGCGAACAACGTTGATTGGGTTGGTGGAACCGTAGGTCTTGGCCAGCACGTTGTGGATACCGGCAACTTCCAGCACGGCACGCATGGCGCCGCCTGCAATGATACCAGTACCTTGTGAGGCCGGCTTCATGAACACGGTGGAACCGGAGTGAACACCGCGCACCGGGTGGTGCAGAGTGCCATTGTTCAGTTCAACCTTGTTCAGGTTACGCTTAGCCTGTTCCATCGCTTTTTGAATAGCGGCCGGAACTTCACGGGCCTTACCGTAACCGTAACCTACACGGCCGTTACCATCACCCACCACGGTCAACGCGGTGAAGGACATGATACGACCACCTTTAACAGTTTTCGAAACACGGTTTACTGCAATCAGCTTTTCTTGCAGTTCGCCGGCTTGAGATTCGACTTTAGCCATCTTCGACTCCTAGCTTAGAACTGAAGACCAGCGTCACGAGCAGCGGTAGCCAGAGCGGCTACACGACCGTGATACTTGAAACCGGAACGATCGAAAGATACGTTCTGAACGCCTTTGGCAATAGCACGCTCAGCGATTGCTTTACCTACTGCGGTAGCTGCATCAGCATTACCGGTAGATTTGAGCGCTTCACTGATGGCTTTCTCTACTGTAGAAGCAGAGGCCAGAACTTCGGAACCGTTGGCTGCGATAACCTGCGCATAGATATGACGCGGGGTACGGTGAACAACCAGACGGGTAGCTCCCAGTTCCTGCATCTTTTTCCGAGCACGAGTAGCACGACGGAGACGAGCTGCTTTCTTGTCCATAGTGTTACCTTACTTCTTCTTAGCTTCTTTAGTACGCACTTGCTCGTTGGCATAGCGTACACCCTTGCCCTTGTAGGGCTCCGGAGCGCGGTAAGCACGGATATCGGCGGCGACTTGGCCAACCAGCTGCTTGTCCACACCACGCAGAATGATCTCTGTGGCGGACGGACATTCAGCGGTGACACCAGCCGGCAGCGCATGCTCAACCGGGTGAGAGAAGCCCAGAGCCAGCGCGACAGCATTGCCCTTGATGGAGGCTTTGTAGCCTACACCAACCAGCTGCAGCTTGCGCTCGAAGCCTTGGGTAACACCGATTACCATGTTGTTAGCCAATGCACGGGCAGTACCGGCCTGAGCGTCAGCACCAGCGATGCCGTCGCGCGGGGCGAACTTCAGTACATTGTCTTCTTTGGTCACTTCTACACCGGCGTGGATGGAACGAACCAGAGAACCTTTACCACCTTTGATGGACAGTTCCTGACCGTTCAGAGTCACCTCTACGCCAGCAGGAATAGTGACGGGTGCCTTAGCAACGCGAGACATTTCCGACCTCCTATTAAGCGACGTAGCAGATGATCTCACCACCCATGCTTGCCTTGCGGGCAGCACGGTCGGTCATCACACCTTTAGACGTGGACACGATAGCAACACCGAGACCGCCCATGACTTTCGGCAGATCAGTAGTGCGCTTGTAAATACGCAGGCCGGGACGGCTCACGCGTTGGATCAGTTCTACAACCGGCTTGCCCTGGAAATATTTCAGTTCAATTTCCAGTTCCGGCTTCACATCACCAGCTACGTTGTAGCCAGCGATGTAACCTTCTTCTTTCAGCACTTTGGCAATAGCCACTTTCAGCTTGGAAGAAGGCATGGAAACCGCAACTTTGCTCGCCGCCTGACCGTTACGGATGCGGGTCAGCATATCCGCGATCGGATCTTGCATGCTCATAGTCTAACTCCCGAGATTCTTACCAAGAGGCCTTTTTGAGGCCCGGAATTTCGCCCTTCATGGCATGCTCACGCACCTTGATGCGAGAGAGGCCAAACTTCCGCAGGAAACCGTGCGGACGACCAGTGATGTTGCAACGGTTACGCTGGCGGGACGGACTGGAATCACGGGGCAGCTGTTGCAGTTGCAAGACAGCATCCCAACGCGCTTCTTCAGAAGCGTTCATATCAACGATGATAGCTTTCAGCTCGGTACGCTTGGTCGCGAACTTGGCTGCCAGCTTCGCACGCTTTGCTTCACGTGCTTTCATGGATGTTTTAGCCATAACCCTAACCTTACTTGCGGAATGGGAAGTTAAAGGCAGCCAGCAGAGCACGGCCTTCTTCGTCGGTATTCGCGGAAGTGGTGATGGTGATATCCAGACCACGGACGCGATCGACCTTGTCATAGTCGATTTCCGGGAAGATGATTTGCTCACGCACGCCCATGGAGTAGTTACCACGGCCATCGAACGCCTTGGCGTTCAGACCACGGAAGTCACGGATACGCGGTACGGAGATGCAAATCAGCCGTTCCAGGAACTCCCACATACGCTCGCCACGCAGGGTTACTTTACAACCTATCGGGTAGCCTTCACGAATCTTGAAGCCCGCAACAGATTTGCGTGCTTTGGTGATCAGCGGTTTCTGACCGGAAATGGCAGCCATATCGGCAGCAGCATTTTCCAGCAACTTCTTGTCAGAGATCGCTTCACCAACACCCATGTTCAGGGTGATTTTCTCGATCCGAGGGACTTGCATGATAGTCTTGTAACCGAACTGCTTGGACAGTTCATTTACTACATCGGATTTGTAGTAATCATGCAGTTTCGCCATCGTTAAACTCCAATTACTTCACAAGTTCGCCGGTGGATTTGAAGAAACGGACTTTCTTGCCGTCTTCAATCCGGAAACCAACGCGGTCAGCCTTGCCAGTGGCAGAGTTGAACAGCGCGATGTTAGATACATCGATGGGGGCTTCTTTGGTGACGATACCGCCAGCCTGACCCAATGCGGGTACCGGCTTCTGGTGTTTCTTCACCTGGTTGATGCCTTCCACGATTACCTTACCTTTTGCAATCAGGACTTGAGTGACTTTGCCACGCTTGCCCTTGTCTTTGCCGGTAAGAACAATTACTTCGTCTTCGCGACGGATTTTAGCTGCCATCGTTCGACTCCTTACAGTACTTCGGGTGCCAGGGACACAATCTTCATGAACTTCTCATTACGGAGTTCACGGGTCACCGGGCCAAAAATACGAGTACCGATTGGCTGTTGGTTGTTGTTAAGCAACACAGCCGCATTGTTGTCGAAACGGATGACTGAGCCGTCCGGACGACGAACGCCTTTACGGGTGCGTACGACCACCGCGTTATACACATCACCTTTCTTCACTTTACCGCGAGGAATGGCTTCCTTGATGGAAACCTTGATGATGTCGCCGATGCCGGCATAACGGCGGTGCGAACCACCCAGAACCTTAATACACATTACACTGCGAGCGCCGGAGTTGTCGGCAACACCCAGCATACTTTGCATCTGGATCATCTTAGTGCTCCGCTTTGTTTACTTCTTATCCCTGATGGGATCTGGCTGCCTTCAAAAGGCGCGAAACTATAACACAGGTATTTTTGAAAAGGTAGCCTAAAAAACAAACGGCCCCGATGGGGGGCCGTTTGGGCTAAAAAGTACCGAATTAGGCCTTTTCTACGACAGCAACCAGGGTCCAGGACTTGGTCTTGGACAGCGGGCGGCATTCGCGGATTTCCACGAGATCGCCAGCTTTACACTCGTTGTTCTCGTCATGTACGTGCAGCTTGGTAGTGCGCTTGATGATCTTACCGTAGATCGGGTGCTTTACCTTGCGCTCGATAGCGACGGTGATGGACTTGTCCATCTTGTCGCTAATTACACGACCTTGCAGAGTACGGATCTTGTCAGTCATTACGCACCTGCCTTCTCAGTCAGTACAGTCTTGATACGTGCGACGTCACGACGCACTTGTTTCAGAGTGTGAGTCTGAGCCAGTTGGCCGGTGGAAGCTTGCATGCGCATGTTGAATTGCTCACGCAGCAGACCCAGCAGCTCCTGGTTCAGTTCTTCGACGCTCTTTTGACGCAGATCTTGGGCTTTCATCACATCACCGTCTTAATTACGAAAGTGGTCTGAACGGACAGCTTAGCTGCGGCCAGGGCAAACGCTTCACGCGCCAGAGCCTCAGGTACACCATCCATCTCGTACAGAACCTTGCCAGGCTGGATCGGGCAGACCCAATATTCCACGTTACCCTTACCTTTACCCATACGAACTTCGAGGGGCTTTTCGGTGATGGGCTTGTCCGGGAACACACGGATCCAGATCTTACCTTGACGCTTTACGTGACGGGTCATGGCACGACGGGCTGCTTCGATTTGACGAGCAGTCAGTTGACCACGAGATGTCGCCTTCAGGCCAAAGGTACCGAAGGATACTTCGTTACCAGAGTTGGCCAGACCGCGGTTACGACCCTTATGGGTCTTGCGGAATTTAGTACGCTTAGGTTGCAACATTTACCGAATCTCCTTACTTAGCAGCGCGGCGCTTGTTGTCACGCTTGGGCTTTGCAGGAGCTTGCTCTTGAGCAGCGGCAGCGTTAACAGCAGCCAGACCGCCCAGAACTTCGCCCTTGAAGATCCAAACTTTGACGCCGATCACACCGTAAGTGGTGTGGGCTTCAGAAGTTGCGTAGTCGATGTCGGCACGCAGGGTGTGCAAAGGCACACGACCTTCACGGTACCATTCGGTACGCGCGATTTCAGCGCCGCCCAGACGACCGGACACTTCTACTTTGATGCCCTTGGCACCCAGGCGCATGGCGTTCTGTACGGCGCGCTTCATAGCGCGACGGAACATTACGCGACGTTCCAGCTGAGAAGTGATGCTGTCGGCAACGAGTTTGCCATCCAGCTCCGGCTTGCGGACTTCGGAAATGTTGATCTGAGCAGGCACGCCAGCAATAGCGGCTACGGCTTTGCGCAGTTTCTCAACGTCTTCGCCTTTCTTGCCGATCACGACACCCGGACGAGCGGTGTGAATGGTCACACGGATGCTCTTGGCCGGACGCTCGATGGTGATCTTGGACAAGGAAGCGTTTTTCAGCTCCTTGGTCAGGAACTGGCGTACTTGGAAATCGCTGTACAGGTTGTCAGCGAAGTCTTTGGTGTTCGCGAACCAGGTAGAATTCCAAGGCTTGGTAATACCCAGGCGAATGCCATTAGGATGTACTTTCTGACCCATTGCTTATCTCCCAGCCTTAGCGTCGGATACCACTACAGTGATGTGAGCGGTACGCTTGAGGATACGATCCGCGCGACCTTTGGCACGCGGGCGGATGCGCTTCATGGAGGGACCTTCGTCTACCATGATGGTGGCAACACGCAGGGCGTCGATGTCGGCGCCTTCGTTGTGCTCAGCGTTTGCAATGGCAGATTCCAGCACTTTCTTCACCAGAACTGCAGCCTTTTTCGGGCTGAAGGTCAGGATGTTCAGAGCCTTGTCTACGGACAGACCACGTACTTGATCGGCTACCAGACGAGCTTTCTGGGCAGAAGTACGGGCATAACGGTGTTTAGCGATAGCTTCCATCATTTATCCCTTAGCGCTTCTTAGCCTTCTTATCAGCAGCATGGCCGCGATAAGTACGAGTCGGTGCGAATTCACCCAGTTTGTGACCGATCATTTCTTCGGTAACGAAAACCGGAACGTGCTGACGACCATTATGGACAGCGATGGTCAAACCGATCATGTTCGGGATGATCATTGAACGACGGGACCAGGTCTTAACCGGCTTTTTATCCCCGCTTTCCACCGCTTTCTCTACCTTCTTCAGCAAGTGCAGGTCAATAAATGGACCCTTCTTGAGAGAACGTGGCATGGTGATTCCTCTATGTTAACAATTACTTGTTACGACGACGTACGATGTACTTGTCGGTACGCTTGTTCTTACGGGTCTTGAAGCCCTTAGCCTTCTGGCCCCATGGGGACACAGGCTGCATGCCCTTGTTACGACCCTCACCACCACCGTGCGGGTGATCAACCGGGTTCATCGCCATACCGCGAACGGTCGGACGAATACCACGCCAGCGGTTTGCACCGGCTTTACCCAGTTGACGCAGCATGTGCTCGGAGTTACCCACTTCACCAATGGTGGCGCGGCACTCGGCCAGAACTTTACGTACTTCGCCGGAACGCAGACGCAGAGTTACATAGTTACCTTCACGAGCCAGAATCTGGATGAAAGTACCAGCGGAACGAGCCAGCTGAGCACCTTTACCAGGCTTCATTTCTACGGCGTGAACGGTAGAACCAACCGGGATGTTACGCATCGGCAGGGAGTTACCTACCTTGATCGCAGCATCAGCACCAGAAGCGATAGCATCACCTGCTTTCAGGCCTTTCGGAGCCAGGATGTAACGACGCTCACCGTCTGCATACAGCACCAGGGCGATGTTTGCGGTACGGTTAGGATCGTATTCCAGGCGCTCTACTTTGGCCGGAATGCCGTCTTTGTCGCGTTTGAAGTCGACGATACGGTAGTGTTGCTTGTGACCACCACCGATATGACGGGTAGTGATACGGCCGTTGTTGTTACGACCACCGGACTTGCTTTTGCTGTCCAGCAGAGCGGCAAAGGGCTTGCCCTTGTACAGCTCTTGGTTGACGATCTTGACGACGTGGCGGCGGCCCGGAGAAGTAGGCTTGCACTTAACGATTGCCATTTTTGAGAACTCCTCTTACTCGGCTGCGCCCATGAAGTCGATGTCCTGACCAGCTTTCAGGGTCACATAAGCCTTTTTCCAATCGGAACGACGGCCTACACGCGCACCTGAGCGCTTGGTCTTACCCTTCATGTTCAGGGTACGGACGGTCTCAACTTCGACCTCGAACAGTTTCGCAACTGCAGCTTTGACTTCCGCCTTGGTGGCATCAACAGCAACTTTGAACACGATAGTGTTCTGCTTTTCTGCGACCATGGTGCTCTTTTCAGAGATGTGCGGAGCCTTCAGAACTTTCAACAGACGTTCTTCGCGGATCATGCCAGCATCTCCTCGATTTGCTTAACTGCGTCAGCAGTCATCAGAATCTTGTCGAAAGCGATCAGGCTGACCGGGTCGATACCGGCAACATCACGCACGTCGACCTTGTACAGGTTGCGAGCAGCCAGGAACAGGTTCTCATCGACTTCAGCAGTCACGATCAGAACGTCAGTCAGTTCCATTTCTTTCAGCTTGGCGATCAGTTCTTTGGTCTTCGGCGCTTCGATGCCGAATTTCTCGACAACGATCAGGCGCTCTTGACGTACCAGCTCGGACAGGATGCTACGGATAGCGCCGCGGTACATCTTCTTGTTTACTTTCTGGCTGTGATCTTGCGGCTTAGCAGCAAAGGTCACACCACCGGAACGCCAGATGGGCGAACGGATGGAGCCAGCACGGGCACGACCAGTACCCTTCTGACGCCACGGCTTTTTGCCGCCACCAGACACTTCAGAGCGAGTCAGCTGCGCACGAGTACCCTGACGGGCACCAGCGGCATATGCAACGACGACCTGGTGAACCAGAGCTTCGTTGAATTCGCGCCCGAAGGTAGTCTCGGAAACTTCAAGAGCGCTCTTGGCGTCTTTCATTACCAATTCCATTACTATCTCCTCAGACGTTACGCTTTGACGGCAGGTTTGACGATCACGTTGCCGTTGGTTGCACCCGGTACTGCGCCTTTGATGAGCAGCAGGTTGCGTTCAGCGTCAACACGAACCAGTTCCAGGTTCTGAGTCGTTACACGCTCAGCACCCATGTGACCAGCCATCTTTTTGCCCTTGAATACACGGCCCGGGGTCTGGTTTTGACCGATGGAGCCAGGTACACGGTGGGACAGGGAGTTACCGTGGGTCATATCCTGGGTGCGGAAGTTGTGGCGCTTTACAGTGCCCGCAAAACCTTTACCTTTGGATGTACCGGTAACGTCTACCATCTTAACGTCAGCGAGAAGATCTACTTTCAGCTCGCTACCAACAGTGAAAGTTTCACCGTTGTTCAGGCGGAATTCCCACAGACCGCGACCGGCTTCTACACCAGCTTTGGCGAAGTGGCCAGCTTCCGGCTTGGTCACACGGCTGGCTTTTTTGGCACCAGTGGTAACCTGAATAGCGTTGTAGCCGTCGGTTTCTACAGATTTGACCTGAGTTACACGGTTAGCTTCAACTTCGATAACAGTCACCGGGATAGAAACGCCATCTTCAGTGAAGATGCGAGTCATACCCACTTTGCGACCTACAAGACCGATTGTCATTGTTATCAACCTCTTTCCGTAATTAACCCAGGCTGATCTGGACGTCTACACCAGCTGCCAGATCCAGACGCATCAGGGCGTCTACGGTCTTGTCAGTCGGCTCAACGATGTCTACCAGACGCTTGTGAGTGCGGATCTCGTACTGATCACGCGCATCTTTGTTGACGTGCGGGGAGATCAGGACGGTGAAGCGCTCTTTGCGAGTCGGCAGCGGAATAGGACCGCGAACCTGCGCGCCGGTGCGCTTTGCAGTTTCAACGATTTCCGCAGTGGATTGATCGATCAGGCGATGATCAAAAGCCTTCAGGCGGATACGGATTCTTTGGTTCTGCATTGACAGAGCTCCAATAGATAAAAGAACATAAATCAACACCGCCCGACCGAGATTACTCCCGCCAGAGGTGCGATTTTTCACGTTTCCCCCCATATCGGGAGGACTGTATGGCTGGCGACACGTAAACGGGAAGCTCAGCAAGCAGACATATCGTCTGGCATGCCTCATGGGCAAGCGGAGGGGATTATACGGATTTTTTCAATTCGCGCAAGAGAAAGCGGACAGATTGTGCGCAATTTTGTGTGGCGGATGGATCTCGCTGGCGATCGCTCCCTTGCCCGCCACAAAGCGGTAACGACAATGTTGCAAACAGGCTGATAGACTGCCCCCTTGCCTCAGTCAGCGGAACGACCCCGATGCTCAAGAATCAGAAGAAAGCCTATCAATACGGACTCTGCGCCGTCGCCCTCTGGTCGACGGTCGCCACCGCCTTCAAGATATCCCTCGCCTACTTCGAGCCGGTGCAGTTGCTGCTGGTCGCCGCCATCACCTCGACCCTGACTCTGGGGTCCATCGTTGCGATCCAGGGCAAGCTGCCCCTTCTGCTGAGCTATCTCAGGGCCCGCCCCTTCTACTATCTGGCCCTGGGGGTGCTGAACCCCTTCCTCTATTACCTGCTGCTGTTCAAGGCCTATGATCTGCTGCCGGCGCAACAGGCCCAGACCCTCAACTACACCTGGGCCATCACCTTGAGCTTGCTAGCCGTCCCCTTCCTCGGCCAGAAACTGCGTCGTCGTGACGGTGTGGCCATAGTGCTTGGCTACTTCGGCGCCCTGGTGATCGCCACCAGGGGAGATGTGTTTGGCCTGCAGTTTGACAGCCCGCTCGGTGTGACGCTGGCCCTGGTCTCGACCCTCATCTGGGCAGGCTACTGGATCCTCAATACCCGCAATCAGGGGGACCCCATCGTCAGCCTGCTGCTCGGCTTCCTCATCAGCCTGCCATTCATCGTGGTGGCGACCTGGCTGCTCGCCGACTTTGCCATGACCGCCTGGCAGGGCTGGCTCGGTGCCATCTATGTGGGGCTGTTCGAGATGGGCTTCGGCTTCGTGCTCTGGCTGATGGCCCTGCGCCACGCCACCAACACGGCTCCCATCAGCAACCTCATCTTCATCTCGCCGTTTGCTTCGCTGGTGCTGCTCAATCTGTTGATCGGTGAGAGCATCCACCCCGCCACCCCCATAGGGTTGGCGCTGATCGTCGCCGCCCTGCTGATCCAGCAACTCAAATACGGCAAGCGCTACCGCAAGACGGCCGAGCCACAAGCCTGACAATGCAGAAGGGCGCATCCACGGATGCGCCCTTTGTTCAATCCATCCACTCCAGCGGCTGGTGCTTGGGTAGCCGGATCTCCACCAGCAAGCCTCCCAGCTCGGAGCGGCCCAGCCTGATGGTGCCGTGGTGCTGGGACACTATCTTGGCGACTATGGCCAGTCCCAGGCCACTGCCGCCCCCGGTGCGCGCCACATTACCCTGGGTAAAGGGCTTGAGCACACGGGAGTAGTCC
Organism: Aeromonas sp. S2(2024); assembly: GCF_041402505.1. NCBI lineage: Bacteria > Pseudomonadati > Pseudomonadota > Gammaproteobacteria > Aeromonadales > Aeromonadaceae > Aeromonas > Aeromonas sp. S2(2024). Next base: position 77,070 of record NZ_JBGLRL010000017.1, on the reverse strand, counting down.
TGCTCCGCGATCCCGGGGCCATTGTCAAAGAGCCGCAGCCGGACCCAGTGACCATCGTCCTTCAGTTCGGCCTGCAGCCGGGTCGCGCCGTAACGCAACGCATTGCCCGACAGGTTGTTGAGGATGCGACGGATGCTGATGGGATGGCAAGCCACCCGCACCGCCTGCTCCGGCAGTAGCAACTCCACCTCCAGCCCCTGATCGGTCTGCATCAGCAACGCATCGTGGATGAGCTGGGTCAGGTCGATCGGATGGGCATCCAGTCCCTCATTCGGGCGTATGTAGTCGATGAACTGATCTATGATGCCGTTCGACTCGTCGATGTCCGCATTGATGCTCTCCTTGAGATACTCATCCCCGGAGGACATCATCTCGGTCGCCAGCCGGATGCGGGTCAGGGGCGTGCGCAGATCATGGGAGACCCCGGCCATCATCAGGTTGCGCTCTTCGATAAGGCCCTTGATGGAGTGCGACATGTGGTTGAAGGTGCGGGTCAGGCGGCGCACCTCCCGCGAGCCGTGCTCTCCCAGAGCATCGGGGAACTGGCCCCGCGCCACGGCCACGGCCCCCGCCTCCAGATCTTCCAGCGGTCGCACCAGCTGGCGGGCAAAGCGCCATGCCGCAAACAGGGTCACCACCAGCAGCACGCTCATGTAGATGATGAGGGGCTCGATGTCGTCATCCTCGATCTCGGTCAGGGGGATGCGGACCCACATCTGGCTGGCCTGGGGTGGCTGGATCCAGATGATGTAGTGATCCTGAATCTCTACCCTCACCTTGGTCTTCCCCCCCAGCTCGCGGCTGATGCTCTCCTCCAGATAGGGGTAGGGTTTGGACTCCTTGAGTCCGTGCTGCTCCGCCTCTGTCTGGGTATAGATGTCACTGCCGGTCGCCACATAGACCAGTGCCTCGGCATCTTCGCTCAGCGCCAGCTGGTTGCTTTCAACCGGAAAGATGAGTTTGACCTGATTGGCCAGCAGATGACTGATCTGCTTGACGGTGGGCGCCAGCAGATAGTTGTAGAAGGTGGCGTAGGAGACAACCTGATAGACCACCAGCACGGCGGCCAGGAACCAGAGCATGCGGGAGAACATGCTACCCACTTTTTTCATTCCCCGTCACCGTCCGGCACGAAGACATAGCCCAGGCCCCACACCGTCTGCAGGTAACGGGGCTGGGCCGGATCCTGCTCCAGCAGGCGGCGCAGACGGGAGACCTGCACGTCGATGCTGCGCTCGGTGGCGGTGTATTCCCGGCCACGGGCCAGGTTCATCAGCTTGTCTCGGGAGAGCGGCTCGCGAGGGTGGCTCACCAGCACCTTGAGCACGGCGAACTCGCCGCTGGTCAGTGCCACCGGCTCGCCGTCCCGGCTCAACTCCCGGGTCGCCAGGTTGAGCTGATAGGCGCCAAAGCTCACCATCTTCTCGGCGGCGGAAGGCGCACCGGGCAGCTCGACGGTATGGCGGCGCAACACGGCGCGGATCCGGGCCAGCAACTCACGGGGATTGAACGGCTTGGGCAGGTAATCATCGGCTCCCATCTCCAGCCCGACGATGCGATCCACTTCGTCCCCCTTGGCGGTGAGCATCAGCACCGGGATCTGGTTGCCCGCCTCGCGCAGACGGCGGCAGATGGATAGGCCGTCTTCCCCCGGCAACATCAGGTCGAGCACCATCAGGCTGAAATTCTCGCGGGTCAGCAGGCGATCAGCCTGCTCACCATTGGCAACGCCCCGCACCACAAATCCCTGTTCGGTGAGGTAACGCTCCAGCAGGGAGCGTAGTTTCAGGTCGTCGTCGACCACCAGGACCTTGTATTGCTGACTCATTGCCACCTCTCTTCTCTGTCTCCTCCCAATACTAGGGCCCGCTCTGGCAACCACAAAGCATAAATATGTTACCGGTTATTACCCTTGACTGGGGGTTCCCAGGGACAGAAAGGCTCCCAACGAGCCTCTCACCATGTGTTTCTGCTCGACAGTCAGACGACAATGGCTAAGATCCCGAGCAAGACGACGCAACCCGCCATCCAGGCAGCAGGGACTGATAAGCCCATGAAAACCAAACTCATCACCCGTGAAGGCTACAACCAGCTCCGGCAGGAACACGACACCCTGTGGCGCGAGGAGAGACCCGAGACCACCAAGAAGGTGGCCTGGGCGGCGAGCCTCGGGGATCGCAGCGAGAACGCCGACTACCAGTACAACAAGAAGCGGCTGCGGGAGATAGACCGCCGGGTCCGCTACCTGCGCAAGTGCCTGGAGGAGCTGACCATCGTCGATTACTCCCCCTCCCAGGAGGGCAAGGTGTTCTTCGGCGCCTGGGTCGAGGTGGAGAACGACGAGGGTGAGACCAAGCGTTTTCGCATCGTCGGCTATGACGAGATCTTCGGCCGCAAGGATTACATCTCCATCGACTCCCCCATGGCCCGCGCCCTGCTCAAGAAAGAGGTGGGCGACGAGGCCATGGTGCGAACGCCAGTGGGTGACGTCTGCTGGTACATCAATGAGATCAGCTATCCCAAGTAAGCCAGTGCTGGCCCAATCTGCCAAATCGGCTGACGAGGCCAAGATGGACAGCATGCTCGGCCACCGGATGCGATTCGTGTCATTTTTGCCGGAGTGGCATCCCGCAGCCCGACCCCATATAGTGCTCACACCCGGCGCCTTGTGGCGCCAACCGGCCCGCGCGACAGTGGCCCGGCTGGTACCTTGAGTACCGCCGGGACAGACCCCCTGACCGGCGACATCGCCTCGCGCCTGCCCGTTGACCAGGACCCGACCACAGAGACCACAGATGCACAGCCATGTAATTGAGAGACAGATTGCCGGTGAGCTGAATGCCCGCCCGGAACAGGTGCAGGCCGCCGTGCGCCTGCTGGATGAAGGCTCGACCGTTCCCTTCATCGCCCGTTATCGCAAGGAGGTGACCGGCGGTCTGGACGACAGTCAGTTGCGTACCCTGGAGAGCCGCCTCGGCTATCTGCGTGAACTGGAGGATCGCCGTCAGGTGATCATTCGCTCCATCGAGGAGCAGGGCAAGCTGACTCCCGAGCTGGCGCGCGAGCTGAAGGGTGCCGACAGCAAGACCCGGCTCGAAGACCTCTACCTCCCCTACAAGCCCAAGCGTCGCACCAAGGGGCAGATGGCCATCGAAGCCGGGCTGGAGCCGCTGGCCAACCTGCTGCTCACCGACCCCATGCAGGATCCGGAGCAAGCGGCGGCCCGCTTCCTCAATACCGAACAGGGGATCACCGACAGCAAGGCGGCCCTCGACGGCGCCCGCTACATCCTGATGGAGCGCTTCGCCGAGCAGGCGGATCTCCTTGAGAAGCTGCGGGACTACCTGTGGCAGAACGCCACCCTGCGCGCCCGGGTGGTGGCGGGCAAGGAGCAGGAAGGGGCCAAGTTCAAGGACTACTTCGAGCACGACGAGCCGTTGCACAAGGCCCCCTCCCACCGGGTGCTGGCCATGCTGCGCGGGCGCAACGAGGGGATCCTCAACCTCGCGCTGGTCACAGGTGACGATGAGAGTGCCAGCCCCTGCGAAGGGATCATTGCCCACCACCTCAGGCTCAATCTGCAGAACCGCCCGGCGGACAAGTGGCTGCAGGGGGTGGTGAGCTGGACCTGGAAGATCAAGCTGTCGCTCCAGATGGAGACCGAACTGATCGGCCGCATCCGCGAGTCGGCAGAGGACGAGGCGATCAAGGTGTTCGCCATGAACCTCAAGGATCTGCTGATGGCGGCTCCGGCCGGTATGCGCTGCACCATGGGGCTGGATCCTGGTATCCGCACCGGGGTCAAGGTCGCCGTGGTGGATGCCACCGGCAAGCTGGTCGATCACGCCACCATCTATCCGTTCGAACCGAAACGCCAGATTGATCAGAGCCTCAAGACCCTGAGCGAGCTGTGCCAGAAGCACAAGGTCGAGCTCATCAGCATAGGTAACGGCACCGCCTCCCGGGAGACCGACCGCCTGGTGAGCGATCTGTTCGAGCGCTACCCCGCCGCCAAGGCTCAGAAAATCGTGGTGAGCGAAGCGGGGGCCTCCGTCTATTCCGCCTCCGAGCTCGCCTCCCAGGAGTTCCCGGATCTCGACGTCTCGATCCGTGGCGCCGTCTCCATCGCCCGTCGCCTGCAGGACCCCCTGGCCGAGCTGGTCAAGATCGACCCCAAGAGTATCGGGGTGGGCCAGTATCAGCACGACGTCGGCCAGAACCAGCTGGCCCGCCGACTGGATGCCGTGGTCGAGGATTGCGTGAACGCGGTCGGGGTGGACGTGAACACCGCCTCGGTCGCCCTGCTCAACCGGGTCTCCGGCCTCTCCCAGACGCTGGCCCAGAATATCGTCACCTACCGGGATGAGCACGGCGCCTTCAATAGCCGTCAGCAGTTGCTGAAGGTGAGCCGGCTCGGGCCCAAGGCGTTCGAGCAGTGCGCCGGCTTCCTGCGCATTCGCGGCGGCAGCAATCCCCTCGACAGCTCGGCGGTGCACCCGGAGTCCTATCCGGTGGTGGAGCGGATCCTCGCCAAGCTGGAACAGACAGTGGAGAGCCTGCTCGGCAACAGCAGCCTGCTGCGCAGCCTGAAGCCGGCCGACTACACGGACGAACAATTCGGCGTGCCCACCGTCACCGACATCATCGGCGAGCTGGACAAGCCGGGCCGGGATCCGCGCCCCGAGTTCAAGACCGCGACCTTCAAGGAGGGGGTGGAGAAAATCAGCGACCTGGTGCCCGAAATGGTACTGGAAGGGGTGGTCACCAATGTCACCAACTTCGGCGCCTTCGTCGACATCGGCGTCCATCAGGATGGGCTGGTGCACATCTCCTCCCTGACCGACCGTTTCGTCAAGGATCCCCGCGAGGTGGTCAAGGCGGGAGACATAGTAAGAGTCAAGGTGCTGGAGGTGGATGCACCGCGCAAGCGCATCAGCCTGACCATGCGCCTCGACGAGAAAGCGGGACAACCCGCCCGCAAGCCGACGGAATCCCGCCCATCGGGTACAGGCAGCGCCAGACCCAGGCAGGAGCCGAAACAGGGCGCCCCTGCCGGTGGTGCCATGGGCAACGCCTTCGCCGCCGCCCTCTCCAAGCTGAAGAAGTGACGATCCTGAATGACAAAAGCCCCGCGAGGGGCTTTTTACTGGGCGTCAGGCAGGCGACGGATTTTGAATCCGGCAGATCCGGCCTCTCAGATGTCTTGGCTGAAGGTCTGACGAGGGGCTGGCCTGACGGCCTGCTGGTAGTGCTGGGCTATCACCTGATTGCGCCTGTCCATGTAGGCGCCAAGCGGCCCGATGGCAGCGCCTCTGACATCCATCAGCTCCTTGCGGGCCTGAGCCTCTTTGGCGGTGGCGGCGCGGGCCACGCTCAGATCCTGTGACGAGGGTTCCGCCGGTGCCAGGGCGGCGGCACGCACCTGCTGCATCTTGGCGAGGGTGGCCGCCGGATCGCCATGGACAACACCGATGTCGATGGCCACCTCACCCCCGGTGGCGTAACGCTTGCCATCCGGCCCCTGGGAAAACTGGTAGCTGGGGCTGCCCGCATGCTCGCCACCTGCCATCTGGTGCGCCTGCTCGTGCTTGCGCACCTCGAGATCCCGCTCCACCAGTGCGGCCAGCTGGCGTTGCTGCCTCTGTTGTTCCTGCTGCTCGGGATCCTGCTGCTGCCGGCGCTGGCTCTCCTCCCCCGTGGCCTCGACGAAGCGATGGGACGGGGTCGTCGGGCTGGTCTGTGCATTATCCCGGGTCGAAGCGGCGGGCGGATTGGGATTGGCCTGGGTAGCTCTGGACTTGTCTTTCTGGGAGGCAACACCGGACTCGGCGTTGGACGCCTCGCTTTGGCGGCTGGGAGCCACCAGTTCTGCACGGCGGTTGTCAGTCTGCGCCGATTCCGTCTGCGGTTGCAGTTGATTCGGAATGATAGGCGGCAGGCTGACGTTGATGTTCATCTCACACCCTGATGTCGAGCAAGGTCCCCCCCATATCAGCCTGCAGTTGCATCTGATGGGGGATGAGGGATGCTAGAGCGACGTTGATGTTCATCTCACACCTTGATGTCGATCAGGGTGCCCAGCATGTCGCTGGCAGTCTGGATCACCTTGGCAGAGGCGCCGGCATGCAGCTCGGCCACCTTGAGATTCACCAGTTCATCCGTCACCTGTACCTGGTCACCCGCCGGGGTGTTGAGGCGGGCGAGCTGGCCGGATGCCTGACCGGCCAGTTGCTCGGCCCGCTGGAATCCCTGTACGCCCGTGGTCATGGCAGAATCGATACGCATCGGCTCACTCCTTTCATGGTTGGCTAATTATCCACCACCTTGAGGCGTTATTGAAGCATGTCGCTCAAGGATCAGCCAATGAACTGTCGCAACAGGGTGATGAAAGGCTCTGGATGGGAGATGAAGGGGGCGTGGGAGGCCTTCTCCAGCACCAGGCTGCGGCTCGCGGGATAACGCTCGTCCAGCAGCGGTATGGCCGCCTTGGGCACCAGGGAGTCCAGCCTGCCATAGATGCGCAGCCAGGGCAGATCCAGACCGACCAGCTCATCCCGCAGATCCACATCGGCCAGCAGGCCGAGACCCGCCTCCAGCGCGGCAAGCCGGGGGGCCGGACGCTCTGCCAGCCAGTGGCGCAACTGGCGAATGTCGTTTCTGGCATGCTCGCTGCCCATGGCCTGGATCGCCAGGAAGCGCTCTATGGTCTGCATGAAGTCCCCCGCCAGCATCTGGTTGAACCCAGCAAGCACCTTGGGGGCTATCCCGGGCCAGTCTTCGCGGGCCATGAAGCAGGGGGAGCTGGCGACAGTAATGAGGGAGTGAAGGCGCTCAGGCCGGGTCAGGGCCAGCTGGCTCGCCACCAGACCGCCGAGGGACCAGCCGAGCAGATGGCATTTTTCCGGCAGGACTGTGGCAACCTGCTCCGCCAGCCAGGGCAAGGAGTAGTCACTCCCCTCGTACAGGGGGCTGTTGCCAAATCCGGGCAGGTCCACCAGATGCAGCCGATAGTGGGCAGCCAGTTCTTGGGCAATACCGTGCCAGACGGCCCCGTTCATGCCCCAGCCATGCAACAACACCAGGTCCGGGCCCTGGCCAAACCGCTCAACCGATACGCTCATCTAGACTCAAGATCCCTGTTTATCTGCTTGGAGCCTGCATGTTAAAGCGGCTGCTCGCCAAAGCAAGTCCGATCCTTGGCACCCAGTCCGACTGGCTCGGTCTGTGCCTGCTCTGTCGCCAGCCCTGTGACGAGACGCCTTTGTTGTGCTCCTGGTGCCGCCACGCCCAGCGCCAACACGACAGACGATGCCTGATGTGTGCAGCACCGCTGCCGGAGCAACATCGCGAGAGCGAACTGCTGTGCGGACGATGCCAGCGCAGACCCGCCCCCTGGGAGCGTTTGCAGGTGATCGGCGATTATCAGGCACCTTATGCCCAGCTCATCCCCCGGTTGAAGTATTCCGGTCAGATCCTGCTCGCGCCGCTGCTTGCCCGCCTGCTGGCAGACCATCTGGACCTCGCCAGTCCGCCGCAGGTCATCATTCCGGTTCCCCTGCACTGGTGGCGCCAGTGGTGGCGCGGCTTCAATCAGGCAGAAGAAATCGGCCATGCCCTGAGCGCACTCACCGGCATTCCTTGCGACACCCGCGTACTGCGCCGGACAAGGTCGACCCCGCAACAGACCCGGCTCAGTGCCGGCCAGCGGCGACGCAATCTGCGTGGCGCCTTCGAAATAGAACCTCACCACTACCGGCATGTGGCACTGCTCGACGATGTGGTCACCACGGGCGCCACCGCAGGTCAACTCACCCGGTTGCTCCATGAGCACGGCGTCACCACGGTAGAGGTGTGGGCCATCTGCCGTACCCTCCGACACCTGAAATAACCGGGCAGGGATCCGGCCCGGGAGTCCGCTGGCGGCATGATTCCGATACGCCCGGGCTCACAGGCTCGCCATCGGCACGCTACCCAAGCCCCGCCAAGCGAGTTATCATGAATACCCTAGTCGTACACTCAGGTTTATGAGGATAGTGATGATCAGCATTTCCGACACCGCCCAGGCCCACTTCCGCAAGTTGCTGGAGAAGCAGCCTGATGGCACCAACATCCGGGTGTTTGTGGTCAATCCGGGAACCCAGAATGCCGAGTGCGGCGTATCCTATTGCCCACCCGACGCGGTCGATCCGGAAGATCAGCACCTGCCGTTCAGCGGCTTCGACTGCCTGGTCGATCCCCTGAGCGCCCCCTTCCTGGTGGATGCCACCATCGATTTCGTCACCGATCAGATGGGCTCCCAGCTCACCCTGAAAGCCCCGAACGCCAAGATGCGCAAGGTGGCCGATGACGCCCCGCTGATCGACCGTATCGAGTACGTGTTGATGTCCGAGGTGAACCCCATGCTGGCCGGTCACGGCGGCAAGGTCACCCTGGTCGAGCTGACCGACGACAAACTGGCCATCCTGCAGTTTGGCGGCGGTTGCAACGGTTGCTCCATGGTCGACTACACCCTGAAAGAGGGGATCGAGAAGCAGTTGCTGGAGAAATTCCCGGGCGAGCTCAACGGCGTCAAGGATGCCACCGAGCACCAGCGCGGCGACCACTCCTACTACTGATTTGCCCCCTTGCGGCAAAGAAAAGGCCCCGCCAGCTGGCGGGGCCTTTTGCATTCTGCGGCTGGCAGATCACTCGTCCTTCTTGTCTCGCGACAGCAGGGCGATGGCCGCCTCTTTCGGATTCTTGCCCTCGTAGAGCACCTTGAAGATCTGTTCGCAGATGGGCATCTCGACGCCACTGCGGGCCGCCAGCAGATGTACTTCCTTGGTGTTGCGATAGCCTTCCACCACCTGGCCTATCTCGGCCATGGCGGTGTCAACCGACTTGCCCGCTCCCAGCGCCAGACCAAAACGGCGGTTGCGCGACTGGTTGTCGGTACAGGTCAACACCAGATCCCCGAGCCCCGCCATCCCCATGAAGGTCTTGGCATCGGCCCCGAGGGCGGCGCCGAGGCGCTGCATCTCCACCAGACCCCGAGTGATGAGCGCGGTTCTGGCGTTGGCGCCAAAGCCGAGTCCGTCAGAGAGACCGGCACCGATGGCGATGACGTTCTTGACCGCCCCGCCCAGCTGCAGACCGATGAAGTCCGGATTGGTATAGACCCGGAACGAGCGGCCGCAGTGCAGCAGGTGGGAGAGATCGTCGGCAAAGTCGTCGTGGGTCGAGGCCACCGAGATGGCGGTCGGCAGACCGGCAGCCAGCTCGCGGGCGAAGGTCGGGCCCGAGATGACCGCCAGTGGAATGGCATCCCCCAGCACCTCCCGCGCCACCTCTTGCAGCAGACGGCCGCTGTCCGGCTCCAGCCCCTTGGTGGCCCAGGCGATCCGGGTATCCGGGCGCAGGAAGGGTTTGACCCGGGCCAGTACCTGGCCGAACACATGGCTCGGCACCACCAGCAGCAGCACGGGAGCGGCTTGCACCGCCGCCTGTAGATCCGACGTCAGTTGCAGATCGGCCGGGAAGGGGACATCCGGCAAGAATGCCTTGTTGCAGCGATCCTGTTCCAGCTCGGCGACATGGGCAGGGTCGTGACCCCACAGCAGGGTCGGATGACCATTGCGCGCCAGAGAAATGGCAAGGGCGGAGCCATAAGACCCCGCCCCCAGGACCGAGATTGTGATCTGGTCGGCCATTATCAGGCTTCCGCAGTCGCCTGCTGGGCCTGTACCTGCGCCATGTGCTGGGCGAACAGGGCGTCGAAGTTGACCGGAGCCAGGTTCAGTTGCGGGAAGGAACCCTTGCTCACCAGGTTGGCCACGGCTTCGCGGGCATAGGGGAACAGAATGTTCGGGCAGAAGGCAGCCAGGCAGTGTGCCAGCTGCGGCTCCGGCAGGTTGCCGATGGTGAAGATACCAGCCTGCTGCACTTCACACAGGAAGGCAGTTTCGGTTTCCAGCTTGCAGGTCACGGTCAGGGTCAGCACGACCTCGTACACGCCGTCAGCCAGGACATTGGTCTTGGTGTCCATGTCCAGCTTGACGTCCGGCTGCCACTCTTTCTGGAAGATGTGCGGAGTATTGGGGGCTTCGAAGGAGACATCCTTGGTGTAGACACGCTGGATGTGGAATTCCGGTTGCACTTCCTGATTGTTGATTTCGTCAGCCATTTCGTTTGATTCCTTTTTAAGAAAATAGGTGGGCGCAGGCCCTTAAATCAGCGTTTTTTGGTCACCGGCAGATTATCTGCACGCCATTGGGCCATGCCACCGCTGAGCACATATACCTGTTTAAAACCGGCCTTGCTCAGTTGGCGACCCGCGCCACCAGCGGTCATCCCCGACTCGCACACGACTATGATGGGGGCATCTTTGTGCTTTTCAACCGGGCCCAGATTGTTCGCCTGGATCTGGGTGAGGGGAAGGTGATGGGCGCCGGCCAGATGGCCCTTGGCAAACTCATCCTGACTGCGAATGTCCACCACAGTGGCATTTTCACGGTTGATCAGCAGGGTGGCGCCGTGATTGTTCACCGCCTTCACCGGAGAAAAACGAGCACGCACAGTGGTATACACCAGGGTGCCTGCCAGGCCGAACCAGGCTGCTGCCAGCAGCGGGTTGCGGGCCGCAAAATCCAAATACTCTTGCATCTTCTACTATCCAGGGACCAAGACAAGGGCCCGAGTATACATGGGGCCCTTGATAAGATCAGCCATCTTGGCGGCAAAGCGAGAGCAAGCTCCCATCAGGGATTGCCCGTCCCAAAACCGGCTTGGGGAAGGGCTGCCACCCGCTTCGGGAGGGAGGCGCCAGGGGGAGAACCCTGCACAAAGACAAGCCGGCAACATGCCGAAAACAGCTGGATAACAGGTAAAAACAGAGGTGGAAGAGGGACTTGGCTATCAGGTGACTATTTCGGCAGATGTAGTAATATTACGCTAGTTTCACTTCCCGCAATTCATTCCTATCCGAGAGGACATAGTCTTATGTCAACAGCTAAGAAACCTTTGGTTCTGGTCATCATGGACGGTTGGGGCTACAGCACCAAGCAAGAGCACAACGCCGTTGCCGCCGCCAAGACCCCGAACCTGGACCGCCTGGCCCGTGACTACACCAGCACCCTGATTTCCGGTTCCGGCCTGGATGTGGGTCTGCCAGACGGCCAGATGGGCAACTCCGAAGTGGGCCACGTCAACATCGGCGCCGGTCGCATCGTCTATCAGGAGCTGACCCGCATCTCCAAGGACATCCAGGACGGCGACTTCTTCCAGAACGTCGAACTGGGCAAGGCTGTTGACACCGCCGTGACCAAAGGCAAGGCCGTGCACATCATGGGCCTGATGTCCCCGGGTGGCGTACACAGCCACGAAGAACACATCATGGGCATGATCGAGATGGCCGCCAAGCGTGGCGCCGAGAAGATCTACTTCCACGCCTTCCTGGATGGCCGTGACGTACCGCCGCGCTCCGCCCAGTCCTCCATCGAGCTGTTCGACGCCCTGTTCGCCCGTCTGGGCAAGGGTCGTTTCGCCTCCATGATCGGCCGCTACTTCGCCATGGACCGTGACAACCGCTGGGATCGCGTGCAGCAAGCCTATGACCTGATGACCCAGGGCAAGGGCGAGTTCACCGCCGACAGCGCCAGCGAAGCCCTGGCCAATGCCTACGCCCGCGACGAGAACGACGAGTTCGTCAAGGCCACCCGCATCGGTGACGCCGCCCCGATGGAAGACGGCGATGCGCTGATCTTCATGAACTTCCGTGCCGACCGTGCCCGCGAGATCACCCGCGCCTTCGTCGACAGCGACTTCACCGGCTTCGCCCGTGCCGCCACCCCGGCCCTGAACTTCGTGATGCTGACCGAGTACGCGGCCGACATCAAAACCGCCTGTGCCTACCCGCCGACCGCGCTGGTGAACACCCTGGGCGAATGGCTCGCCAAGCAGGGCAAGACCCAGCTGCGCATCTCCGAGACCGAGAAGTACGCTCACGTCACCTTCTTCTTCAACGGTGGCGAAGAGTCCTGCTTCACCGGCGAAGATCGCGAGATCGTCGCCAGCCCGAAAGTGGCCACCTACGACCTGCAGCCGGAGATGAGCTCCGAAGAGCTGACCGACAAGCTGGTCGGTGCCATCAAGAGCGGCAAGTACGACGTCATCATCTGCAACTACCCGAACGGCGACATGGTTGGCCACACCGGTGTGTTCGATGCGGCCGTCAAGGCTTGCGAAGCCGTTGACCACTGTATCGGTCGCGTCACCGAGGCCCTGGCCGAAGTGGGTGGTGAGTGCCTGATCACCGCCGACCACGGCAACGCCGAGAAGATGCTGGACGAAGAGACTGGTCAGGCGCACACCGCCCACACCAATCTGCCGGTTCCCCTCATCTATTTCGGTCGCAAGGCCGAGGTGCAGGAAGGCGGCAAACTGTCCGATCTGGCCCCGACCATGCTGACTCTGATGGGTCTGCCTGTCCCGCCGGAAATGACTGGCAAGCCCCTGATGATTCTGAAATAATCCTGCCCCATGCGGGGATGCGAAGTTATTTCACAGAAAACCAGTCGCGTCGGCCTGTTGGCCGGCGCGCTGTTTTTTTGCCTGATCGGCGGTGCCGGCACGGCCCAGGCTGCGAACCAGCAGTTGGGGGCCATGCAGTCCGAGATCAAGGAACAGCAGAAGACCCTCAAGCTCAGCAAGCAAGAGCTTGCCAAGCTCAACACCCAGCTCAAGGCTGACGAGCAGGCCATCTCGGCCGCCGCCGCCAAGCTGGATCAGACCAGACAGCAACTGAAGCAGAACCAGCAGAAGCTGGCCGAGCTGCAGCAGGACAAGCTGGCGCTGGAACAACAAGCGAAACACCAGAAACAGTTGCTGGCCAAGCAGGCGGAAAGCGCCTTCCAGGCGGGCAACCACGACTACCTCAAGCTGCTGCTCAACCAGCAGGATCCGGCCAAGCTGAGCCGTTCTCTCGATTACTACGACTATCTCAACAAGGCTCGCATCGAGGCCATAGACGCCCTGCGCGCCACCCGCAACAAGCTGGCGAAAAACCAGCTGGCCACCAAAGAGACCGAGACCAGGCTGCAGACCCTGCTGAGTGAACAGCAGCAGCATCACCAGAGCCTGCTGGCCAGCCAGCAGAGCCGCGCCAAGGTGCGCAACCAGTTGCAGCAATCGGTGCAAAACGACGAACAGAAGCTCACCAAGCTGGTCAAGGCGGAGAAAGCCCTGAAGGCGCGGCTGGAAGAGCTGCGCCGTCAGCGGGAAGAGCAGGAACGCCGCGAAAGGGCCGAGCGGGAGCGCCTCGCCAAGATCAAGGCCGAGCAGGAGCGCCAACGCCGCCTGGAGGCACAGCGACTGGCCGCGGAGCAGAAGCGGATTGCCGAGCAACAACGGATCGCGGCACAGCAGCGGCAGGCCGGCGAACAGCAAAGGCTCGCCGCCGAGCAGCAGAGAGTCACCGAACAGCAGAACCGGGTGGCGAAGCAACAAGCCGCCGCACGCAGCAGCACCAAGGCAAGTGGCAGCTACAACGGCCTCAGCACCAACGGCAGCCTGCGCTGGCCGGTACAGGGCCCCATCCTCATCTCCTACGGCTCGCCGCGCACCGCCGAGCTCAAGTGGAAGGGCACCCTGATAGGCGCAAGCGAGGGAACCCAGGTCAAGGCAGTCGCCCCTGGCCAGGTGGTCTATGCGGACTGGCTCGACGGCTTCGGCATGCTGCTGGTGATCGATCACGGCCGCGGCTACATGAGCCTCTACGGTCACAACCAGTCGCTGCTGCGTCAGGTGGGCCAGAGCGTGGAACAGGGCGAACCCGTGGCCCTGGTCGGCGACAGCGGCGGTCAGGACAGACCCGGTCTCTACTTCGAGATCCGTTACCAGGGCGAGGCCATCAACCCTACCAAGTGGCTGGCCAGACGCTGAGTCCCTGCTGACGGGGCCATCAACCCGGCCAACAACAGCTGGCCAGATGCTGAGCCAGCCCTTCTCCCGCGAGGGGAGAAGGGTGCAAAAGGCGGCAACACCGCTTCGTTTACCACTTCACCTAGCAAAAAGCCTGCATCGTGCAGGCTTTTTGCTTTGCAGGGGAAGAGCAACGCCGCCCACCCCCGTTGATGAAAACTTACCTCTTTTCCACCCCGCTCAGGGGAAGACCACCAACCCGATCTGCTCCAGCAGCCCCTGCTGCTGCTCTTCATTGATCTGCACGCCGTCCAGGTTGACCCGGCGCAGATCCAGCCCGGGCAGGTCGCACTGGCGCAGATCGCAGCCCTGCAGGTTGAAGCTGGTCCAGTCGATCAGCCCAAACTCGGAGCCGCTCAGATCGGATCCCGCCAATGAGGCCCCCAGCAGGCTGGCCCCCTGCCAGCGGTTGCCGCCGAGCTCGCACCTCTCCAGCAGGCAGCCGTCGAAGTTGGCGTAGCTGAAGTTGTTGCCGGTCAGATGGGCCTCGCAGAAGTAGCTCTTGACGGTGATCTGGTTGGCAAAGCTGGCGTGGGCGAAGTTGATGCCCATGGCCTGGCAGTCGCGCATCTCCAACCCCAGGCACTGGCTGCGACTAAAGTCAGCCAGGGTGAGGTCGCAGCGCAGGAAGCTCGCCTCCCGCAAATCGCAGCCCTGCAACTGGCAGCCGAGCTCGCGCTCCCGCTCATAGAAGCTGCAGTCAACAAAGCGGCATTCGGCCAGATCGAGCCAGGAGAAATTGCAGCCGACGAAGCGGCACTCCGAGAACGATTGCCCCTCCACCTCCTGCTGCTCGAACCTTTTCCTCTCGAAGCACTTGCCCTTGATCATCCCCAGCCTCTCCTGTGATGGCGTCATATGCTGACTTTTTTGCGCAAAAACGGTAATGTTACCTGTAACATTCTTTGCCGGATCCCGAGATGAACGACACCCGCAAGCGCCGCCCCACACTGCAGGACATCGCCGACCTGACCGGGGTCACCAAGATGACCGTCAGCCGCTACCTGCGTGACCCGTCCGCCGTGGCCGAAGGCACCCGTGAGCGGATCGCCGCGGCGGTGGAGGAGCTCGGCTACATCCCGAACCGGGCACCGGACATGCTCTCCAACGCTACCAGCAAAGCGATCGGCATCCTGATCCCCTCCCTCTCCAACCAGGTCTTCTCGGCGGTGATCCACGGCATAGAGGCGGTGACCCGGCCCGCCGGCTACCAGACTCTTCTGGCCCACTATGGCTACAGCCCGGAGCGGGAGGAGGAGCAGGTCGCCTCCCTGCTCTCCTACAACGTGGATGGCCTCATCCTCTCCGACACCCAGCACACGGATCGCACCCGCAAGATGATCGCCACCGCCGGCATCCCGGTGGTGGAGACCATGGATCTGCCGCTCTCCCCCATCGACATGGTGGTCGGCATGGATCACCGGGCCGCCGCCCGGGCCATGGTAACAGAGATGCTGCGCCGGGGACGGCGCAAGGTGGTCTACCTGGGGGCGCGCCTCGATGTGCGTACCCAGTTGCGGATGGAGGGCTACTACCAAGCGATGGCGGACTTCGGCCTGGATGGCCAGCACCTGCTGACCGAGCAGTCCTCCAGCTTCACCCTGGGGGGCCAGCTGCTGGAGCAGGCCATGGCCCGCTACCCCGATCTGGACGGCCTGTTCTGCACCAACGACGACGTGGCGGTCGGTGCCCTGCTGCAGTGCCAGGCCAGGTGGATACCCGTACCCCAGCAGATTGCCATCGCCGGCTGCAACGCCCTCGACATCGGCCACGCCATGACCCCCAAGCTCGCCAGCATCAGCACTCCGCGCGAGGCCATCGGCCGCGAGGCGGCCGCCATGCTGCTGGCCCGGCTCAATGGGCAACCCCAGGCCGAGCACCGCAAGGACATGGGCTTCTCCCTCTATATTGGGGAGAGTCTGGGATAATCTCCTCCCTCACAGACTAGAGCCACGCCGATAGCAAACAGGCCACCCGAAGGTGGCCTGTTTGGTTTTTCTGCACAACTGATGCTTAGCGTTTAACCATTTCAACCGCTTCACGGGAGAGACGGGTCACCTCGTCCCAGTTGCCACTCTTGACCGCATCGGCGGGCAGCATCCAGGAGCCGCCGACCGTGGCCACGCATTTCAGCGCCAGGTAGTCAGCGACGTTTTTCGGGCCTATGCCGCCGGTGGGGCAGAAGCGAACCTGGGGCAGAGGGGCGGCAATGGCGGAGAGCGCCTTGGTGCCGCCGTTCGCCTCGGCCGGGAAGAATTTGAGGTGGTCGTAACCCGCTTCCAGCGCCTGCATCACCTCGGACGGCGTAGCAACTCCCGGGATCAGCGGCGCCGTGCTCTTGGCCGCGTGGGCCAGCAGGGCCGGGGTCATCCCCGGGGAGATGACGAAGCGGGCACCGGCGGCAACGGCGGCATCAAACTGCGCGCAGTTGAGCACGGTACCGGCCCCCACCATGGCATCCGGCATCGCCTTGGCGATCAGAGCGATGGCCTCGAGGGCCACCGGGGTGCGCAGGGTGATCTCGAACACCGAGATGCCGCCATCCAGCAGCGCCTTGGCCATCGGCAGGGCCTGCTCCAGGTCGTTGATGACCATCACGGGCACCAGGGGGGAGGCGGCAAACACCTCGGCAGGGGTCACTTTCCAGTTCTGCATAGCTCTTCCTCAGTCAAAGATGGTGGCGCCGCACTCGGCGCTCGATACCGCGCGACGCATCACGCTGAACAGTTCACGGCCCCACCCCTCTTGTTCCAGGGTGAGATCGATCTCGGCCTGGGTACGGCCACTCAAATCGGTCAGGCAGTCGAGGCGACCGGACTCGGCATCCACCCGCAGCAGATCGCCATCGGCAAGCAGGCCTATGGCCCCGCCGTGCAACGCTTCCGGGGTGACGTGGATGGCGGCCGGGATCTTGCCGGAGGCGCCGGAGAGACGGCCATCGGTGACCAGGGCCACCTTGTGACCCGCCTTCTGCAGGTTGCCGAGCACCGGCATCAGTTTGTGCAGCTCCGGCATGCCGTTGGCAGCCGGGCCGTTGTGGCGCACGACGATGACGGCGTCCTGATTGAGATCCCCGGCCTTGTAGGCCGCCTCCACCGCGTGCTGGGAGGAGAAGACCCGGGCCGGCGCTTCAATCACCCGGTATTCGGGGGCGACCGCTGAGACCTTGACCACGGCGCGGCCCAGGTTGCCACTGAGCAGCTTGGTGCCACCTGTGGCCTGGAACACGCTGCCAGCGACGGACAACACGCTCGGATCCGTACTCTCCCCCACCGGTTGCCACACCAACTTGCCATCCACCAGCGCGGGGCGGCTCAGGTAATCCTGCATCTCGCCAAACACCGGGGTGGCATCCAGGTGGATCAGGTCCGCCTCCGCCAAACGGCGCATCAGGCCAGGCACGGCACCCGCCTGCTCGAAGGCGTTCACGTCAGCCGGGCCGTTCGGGTACATGCGCACCAGCAGCGGCACCACGTCGGAGAGATCGCTCAAGTCGTCCCAGGTCAGCTCCAGGCCGGCGGCGCGGGCCAGCGCCACCATGTGGATGCTGTGGTTGGTGCTGCCACCGGAGGCGAGCAGGGCCACCAGGCCGTTGACCAGGGCGCGCTCGTCCAGCACCTCACTCAGGGGGCGGTAGGCCGGGGAGCCCGGGATCATGGCGCTGATGCGGCGGGCCGCCTCCTCGGTGAGGGCGTGGCGCAGCTCGCTGTGGGGGTGGACGAAGGCGGAGCCCGGCAGCATCAGCCCCATGGCCTCGAACACCAGCTGGTTGGTGTTGGCGGTGCCGTAGAAGGTGCAGGTGCCGGCCGAATGGTAGGCGCCGCACTCCATCTTGAGCAGGGCATCGCGGCCCACTTCGCCGGCGGCGTACTGCTGGCGCACCTTGACCTTCTCGTCGTTGCCTATGCCGCTCGCCATGGGGCCAGCGGGCACGAAGGCGGTGGGCAGGTGAGCGTGGGAGAGGGCCCCCATGATCTGGCCCGGGGCTATCTTGTCACAGATGCCGAGCAGCAGAGTGGCGTCGAAGGTGTTGTGGGAGAGGGAGACGGCGGTGGCCTGGGCGATGAGATCCCGGGAGAACAGGGACATGTCCATCCCCGGCTGGCCCTGGGTCACGCCGTCGCACATGGCGGGCACGCCGCCGGCGACCTGGGCGCTGTGGCCGAGTCCGGCCAGCGCCCCCTTGATGATGTCCGGGTAGCCCTGATAGGGCTGATGGGCGCTCAGCATGTCGTTGTAGGCGGTGACGATGGCCACGTTGGCGCGGGTCATGTCGAGGATGCGCCCCTTGTCATCACAGCTGGAAGCGGCCACGGCGTGGGCCAGGTTGCCGCAGGAGAGGGAGGCGCGGGTCTTGCCCTGCTCGGCCTGGCGCTGGATGCGAGCCAGAAAGGTCTGGCGGCGGGCGACACTGCGCTCGCGGATGCGGTTGGTCACTTCGGTGATCACGGGATGGGTCATAGGATTGTCTCCAACACGGAAATACGGGCGCGATCGACAGGGGCCGGGCGCGCGAAATGGCTCATTGCACCTGCGCCAGGGCGGTGACGGCGCGGTCGACCACCTGCTCGAAGGTGCCATCTATGTCGACGCGAAACACACCGGCCTCGCCATCCGGCCGTTCCAGGGTCTCAAACTGACTCTTTACCATGCCTTCCCGCATGAAGTGGCCCTGCCGTGCCCGCATCCGGTCGAGAATGAGGGACTGGCTGCCGTCCAGAAACAGGAAGTGCACCGATTCGTTGCCCTCGCGGATCTGATCGCGGTACTGCTTCTTGAGGGCCGAGCAGACGATGACGCCCAGCTCGTTCTTCTGCTCCAGGCTGTAGGCCGCATCGCGGATCCGTTCCAGCCAGGGCGCCCTGTCTTCGTCGTTGAGAGGGTTGCCGCCCGCCATCTTCTGGATGTTGGCGCGGGGGTGCAGATCATCACCGTCGATGAACTTGGCGCCCAGGGCGCTGGCCACCTTGAGGCCTATGCTGGACTTGCCACTGCCACACACACCCATCACGATAATGCTCTTGCCCGCCATTATTTGACCTCTCTCTCACTTTTCAAAAAACGTTTACCTGATGGGTTCTAAGTTAGCACGTTACCGGTAACATGTTACCGGTAACGTTGCGCAATGTGAAGTGGAGCACAGAAATGTGCAGAACAACTACTAGAACCATTTGAGGACATTTTATGGACGGAGCGATGAACACACCCGATGTCGCCTACCTGCTCTCGGTAGCCGCTGGCGCTATCGTCATGCTGCTGGTGCTGATCATGCGATTCAAGGTACATGCCTTCGTGGCATTGACCCTGGTCAGCATGCTGACAGCCCTGGCCACCGGGGTCACCTATGACCAGGTGATCCCCACCATGCTGACCGGTTTCGGCGGCACCCTGGCCTCGGTCGCGCTGCTGGTTGGCCTCGGGGCCATGATAGGCAGGATCCTGGAGATGACGGGGGGCGCCAAGGTGCTTGCCGACACCCTGATCAACCGCTTCGGCTCCCACCGCGCCCCCTTCGCGCTGGGGATCGCCTCCCTGCTGTTCGGCTTCCCTATCTTCTTCGATGCCGGCCTCATCGTCATGCTGCCCATCATCTTCAGCGTGGCCAAGCAGTTCGGCGGCTCAGTCCTCAAATATGCCCTGCCCTCCGCCGGTGCCTTCGCGGTGATGCACGCCTTCCTGCCGCCCCACCCGGGCCCGGTGGCCGCCAGCGAACTGCTGGGTGCCAACATAGGGCTGCTCACCGTCGTGGGTCTGCTGGTCGCGCTGCCGACCTGGTACCTGGGTGCCTATCTGTTCGGGCTCTGGTCCGGCAAGAAGTTTGAGCTGCCCCTGCCCCCGAGCTTCACCGAGACCGCAGAGCGACTCTCCGACAAGGCGCCGAGCTTCGCCCAGGTGATCTCCATCCTGTTGCTGCCGCTGGTGCTCATCTTCATGGATACCGGCCTCAACACCCTGGGCGTCATGGGTGTCATCGACAAGGGTGCGGACTGGGTCAACGTGCTGCGCATGGTCGGCAAGACCCCGGTGGCCCTGCTCATCACTGTGCTCTATGCCCTCTGGCTGTTCCGTCAGACCCAGGGCAAGGTGCAGCTCGAGAAGTTCTGCAACGACGCCCTGGCCCCGGTCTGCGCCGTCATCCTGGTGACGGGTGCCGGTGGCATGTTCGGCGGCGTGCTGCGTGCCAGCGGTATCGGCACGGCCCTGGCCGACGTGCTCTCCGACACCGGCATGCCGGTGATCCTGGCCGCCTTCCTGGTCTCCACCGCCCTGCGGGTGGCCCAGGGCTCTGCCACAGTGGCGCTGACCACCACGGCCGCCCTGATGGCGCCGACGGTCGCGGCCACGGCCGGGCTGAGCGATCTGGACCTGACCTTCATCGTCATCGCCATCGCCGGTGGGGCGACCGTGCTCTCCCACTTCAACGACTCCGGTTTCTGGCTGGTCAGCCGCTTCCTCAACATGGACGAGAAGACCACCCTCAAGACCTGGACCGTGATGGAGACACTGCTCGGTACCATCGCCTTCCTCATCGTTGCCATGGCAAGCATCGTCTTCTAACACCCCCATCTCGGGGCCCCATCCGGCGGCCCCGATATGGCGTCACATCGACATTTTTACGGATTCTTGCTTGGGCCCGTCGCCACAGATTGCTAGAATTGCCTATTCATCGCCCCGAGTGGAACGCTTCATCCCGTGATTTCAGGCTTCTCTATGCATTCATCGGCACATTATCGACAGTTGCTGGCACGTTTACCCCAGATCGCGGTTGCCGCAGATCAGTTCCAGGTACTCAACAGCGCCAAGGATTTCAAGAGCCGTATCCTCTCGCTCATCGCGGGCGCGACCCAGCGTATCTATCTGATCGCCCTCTACCTGCAGGATGACGAGGCGGGACGGGAGATCCTCTCTGCCCTCTACGCCGCCAAGCAGCGCAACCCCGCCCTCGATATCAAGGTCTTCGTCGACTTCCACCGCGCCCAGCGCGGCCTGATCGGCAAGGGCAAACAGGGGGGCAACCACCTGATGTATCAGACCATGGCCGCCCGCCATGAACACCAGATCGAGATCTACGGCGTGCCGGTCAAGGGCCGCGAGCTGCTCGGCGTCCTGCACCTCAAGGGCTTCATCTTCGACGACATCCTGCTCTATTCGGGTGCCAGCCTCAACGACATCTACCTGCACCAGCAGGAGCGCTACCGCTTCGATCGTTATCACCAGATCCACAGCCAGGCCCTGACCCGCAGCATGGTCAACTACGTGGATGACGTCTTCCTCAAGAGCGAGGCCGTGCAGCGGCTGGATCGCCCCGGCATCCCGGGTGCCAAGCAGCTCAAGGGGCAGATCCGCCACTTCAAGCACAACCTGCGCACCAGCCAGTACCGATTCGAGAGCATACCGGCCAACAGCCAGGAGATCGCCATCACCCCCATGGTGGGCCTGGGCAAGCGCGGCAACCAGCTCAACCGGATGATCCGCAACCTGGTGCGGGCCACCGAGCGGGAGATCTTCATCTGCACCCCTTACTTCAACCCCCCCAAGGAGTTGAACAAGGACGTGGAAGCCCTGCTCAAGCGCGGCTGCAAGGTGACCATAGTGGTTGGCGACAAGACAGCCAACGACTTCTTCATCCCGCCGGAGGAGAAGTTCTCCACCATAGGCGGCCTGCCCTATCTCTACGAGACCAACCTGCGCAAGTTTGCCGAGCGCAACCAGCACCACATCGACAGCGGCCGTCTCAACCTGATGCTCTGGTGCTGCGACAAGAACTCCTATCACCTCAAGGGGATCTTCGTGGACCAGGAGTGGGCCCTGCTCACCGGCAACAACCTCAATCCCCGTGCCTGGGCGCTGGATCTGGAGAACGGCCTGCTGGTCCATGACCGCCACAACCATCTGCGCGAGCGCTTCCAGGAGGAGCGCGACTGCATCCTGGCCCACACCCGTCGCATCAGCCATTTCGATCAGATCGAGCAGATCAAGGATTACCCCGAGCAGGTGCGCAAGCTGCTTGCCAGGATCCACAGGGTCAGGGCCCATATCCTGCTCAAGCGGATCATCTAAGCCCTGTCCGCCTCCCCTGTCTGCCCCTCCAAAGGCCTCCCGTGTTCGGCAGGCCTTTGTCGTATGCGCCCTCTCGCCCCGCCCGGGGAGCCCCTGCCGCTGCAACGCGGCTTGCATCGAGGCAGCAACAACCCCTATCATCTGGACATATTTACAGTGTTTTCGGGCATCTAATTGATGAAATTGGATAAAATTCCTCTCGATAGCCTCAAGGGCGTCGGCAGCAAGATGCTGGAGAAGCTCGAGCGGCTGGGGCTGGCCACGGTACAGGATCTGCTGTTCCACCTCCCCCTGCGCTACGAGGACCGCACCCAGGTGTGGCCCATCGGCGATCTGCCCCCCGGGCTGCACGGCGCCGTCGAGGGCGAAATCCAGGACACCCAGCTGGTCATGGGGCGCCGCCGCATGCTGGTGTGCCGCATCAGCGACGGCACCGGCAGCCTGACCCTGCGTTTCTTCAATTTCACCGCCGCCCAGAAAAACAGCCTGGCCCAGGGCCGCCTGATCCGCTGCTTCGGCGAGGCTCGCCCCGGCAAGTACGGGCTGGAGATGGCCCACCCCGAGTACAAGCTGCTCGGCGAGGAGCAGGCCGGCCAGACCGAAGAGGCGCTCACCCCCGTCTACCCGACCACCGAAGGCTTGCGCCAGCTGACTCTGCGCAGCCTCACCGATCAGGCGCTGGCCCAGCTCGACCTCTATGGTGTCGAGGAGTTGCTGCCCGCCGGTCTCTACCCCCAGCAGATCGATCTGGCCGCCGCCCTGCGTCTGCTCCACCGCCCGCCCCCCTCGGTGGCGCTGGCCCTGCTGGAGAGCGGCCAGCATCCGGCCCAGCAGCGACTGGTGCTGGAAGAGCTGCTGGCCCACAACCTCTCGGTCTTGAAGGTGCGGGCCCAGGCACAGACCCAGCTGGCCCGCACCCTCAAGCCGGCCCCGGCTCTGGTGGAAAAGCTGCTAAGCGCCCTGCCCTTCACCCCCACCGGCGCCCAGAACCGGGTGGTGGCGGAGATAAGCCATGATCTGCAACGCAGCCACCCCATGATGCGGCTGGTGCAGGGGGACGTGGGCTCCGGCAAGACGCTAGTGGCGGCCTTGGCAGCGCTGCAAGCCATAGGCAACGGCTGCCAGGTGGGGCTGATGGCGCCGACCGAGCTGCTGGCCGAACAGCACGCCATCAACTTCGCCCACTGGCTGGAACCACTCGGCATCAAGGTGGGCTGGCTGGCGGGCAAGCAGAAGGGCAAGGCGCGGGAGGAGGCGCTGGCCGCCATTGCCGACGGCAGCGTCAAGATGGTGGTGGGCACCCACGCCATCTTCCAGGAGCAGGTGGTGTTCCAGCGCCTGGCCCTGGTGATCATCGACGAGCAGCACAGGTTCGGGGTGCACCAGCGCCTCGCCCTGCGCGAGAAGGGGGAGCGGGAGGGGGTGCATCCCCACCAGCTCATCATGACTGCCACCCCCATTCCCCGTACCCTGGCGATGACCGCCTATGCGGATCTCGACACCTCCGTCATCGACGAGCTGCCGCCCGGCCGTACCCCCATCACCACGGTCGCCCTGCCGGACAGCCGCCGTCAGGATGTGATCGAGCGGGTCAAGCTCGCCTGCGAGGAGGGCAAGCAGGCCTACTGGGTCTGCACCCTGATCGAGGAGTCAGAGGTGCTGGAGTGCCAGGCCGCCGAAGACACGGCCGCCGAGCTGCAAGCCAGGCTGCCCGGCCTGCACATAGGCCTGGTCCATGGCCGGATGCGCCCGGTCGAGAAGCAGAGGGTGATGGAGGAGTTCAAGGCGGGCATATTGCAACTGCTGGTCGCCACCACCGTCATCGAGGTGGGGGTGGACGTGCCCAATGCCAGTCTGATGATCATCGAGAACCCGGAGCGGCTGGGGCTGGCCCAGTTGCACCAGTTGCGCGGCCGGGTCGGCCGGGGGTCTGTGGCCTCCCACTGCGTGCTGCTCTACCATGCCCCCCTCTCCAAGACGGCCCAGAGCCGGCTCGGGGTGCTGCGGGAGACCAACGACGGCTTCCTGATCGCCCAGCGCGATCTCGAGCTGCGCGGCCCGGGGGAACTGCTCGGCACCCGCCAGACCGGGTTGGCGGATCTCAAGATCGCCGATCTGGTGCGGGATCAGCCGCTTATTCCCCAGGTGCAGAAGATGGCACGCTTCCTCATGGACCGTCATCCCAACCATGTCGAACCGCTGATCCGCCGCTGGCTCGGCCTGCGGGATCACTACTCAAACGCCTGACAACACACCCCAAAACAGGAGGAAAGCATCCATGAATTCCTGGCTACGCGCCCTGCTCTATCTGTTTGCCTTCCTGCTGCTATTCGTCTGGGTCGGCCTCGGTCTGTTCGACGCCGAACGGGCCAAGGGCCCCATCGCCGGCTGGATCAGCCAGCAGACCGGCGTGCCTGTCACCATAGGCCGGCTGGTGTTCAACCCGCTTCACCCCTACACCCTGCTGGCGGAGCAGGTGCAATACGGGGATGCGGTGCAGCTGGAGAAGATCTATCTGGAGATAGACAACATCGACTGGCTGAACCGGGACGTGCGCATCGCCCACCTGGATCTCATCCGCCCCGTCATCAAGCTGCCGCTGCCGAACCAGCTGCCGACCCTGCCGGTGCACTCCCTCACCATCAGCGACAGCACCATAGACAACCTGAGCCTGTACAGCGAGGCCCTGAACCTGCGCGGCCTGAGCGCCACCCTGAGCGACTGGGAGCTGATCGATCCGAAACGCCAGCCACAGACCAACCTGACGCTGGGCATCAACCAGCTGGAGACGCCGCAGCTCACCCTGGCCCGCCTCAGCCTCAAGGGGCGGCTGGAGGGGCAGGTGCTGAGCACGGACAAGCTGACCACCAACCTGTTCGAGGGTCTGCTGGAAACCGGCATGGTGCTGAACTGGCCGGAGCGCAGCCTGCAACTGCACGCTCTCAAGGCCCGTGGCATGCGGGTCGAGCTCGGTGACATACCCCCTGGCGAGCTCCCCCTGCGCCGCATCACCCTGGATCGGGGCCAGCTCGATCGGATCAGCGTCAATGCCATAGAGCAGGAGCTCTCCCTCAACAACTTCAGCGGTCAGCTCACCGCCTTCGACTGGCAGGCGGGCAACCAGCCAAGCGGCTATCTCTCCGGCACCCTGGCGGATCTCGGCCGCGGCCTGTTCCAGCTGGAAGCCATCGAGAGCAAGCTCGCCTTCTCCCCCCGACAGATCGATGCCGAGCTGCAGGGCAAGGCATACGAAGGGGAGTTCAATGTCGAATTTGCCCTCGACACCCAACTGCAAAAGCTGACCCTCAAGGACATGGCCCTGAGCGGCATGGACATCAGCCTGCCGGAAGGGTGGTGGCAGGAGTGGAAGGGCTGGCGCCCCCAGCAGATCGACGTGCGCAAGCTGGCCTTCGACAAGCTCAAGGTGCTCTCCTTCGACGACGCCCTGCCCCTCTCCCTGACCGGCTGGCAGCTCTATCTGAGCGATCTCAGCCTGCGAGGCAATCAGCCAGGTCCGCTGCTCGGCCGTACCCGCATCGAGAGCAAGTGGTTCGAGCTGGTGTGGGACGGCTTGAGTGCCCGCAACGGCGTGCTGGACGGGGAGCTGACCTCCAGCACCTGGCAGCTCAACAGGCTAAGCAGCGAGCTGCCGGATGAGGGCTCTCTCAGCCTCAGCGGCCAATGGGGCAAGGTGCCCGGGCAGGAGAGCCGCCTGCAACTGCAGGGCAAGCAGCTGGATCTGGAGAAGTGGGGCGAACTGCTGCATGCACCTGTCTCGCTGGCGGGCAAGGTGGATCTGGAGACGGATTTGCAGGCCGATCTGGCCCCGCAGCCGGAGCAGGCCCTCGGCAACTGGCGCCGCACCCTGCAGGGCAGCCTGAGCCTGGAGGCCAGGGATCCCTTCTGGGACAAGGTCGGGATAGACCCGCTGCTGGACAACTGGTTCAAGGAGGCGACCCCGCCCACCCTGACTCCCGAGACCCTGTGGCAGGCGATGCAGCAGGGGGATACCCCCTTCTACCACATCAGGCTGAAGGCCAGGGCTGAGCAGGGCAAGCTGCAGATCGAGCAGGGCGGCGCTTCCACCATCACCCACCTGCTCGGGTTGCAGGGCGGGGTCGATCTCGCCAGCGACCAGTGGCAGCTGGATCTCGGCGTGCTGAACAAGCGGCGCTGTGCCGAGCTGCTGGCGCGCTGGCGCGGCCCCCTTGAGAGCCCGACCCTTGAATGGCGCTTCCCGAGCGGGGAAACCACTTGCGACTGGGAGACTGGCGTACGCTACCCGGCCCAGGGGCGCAGCGGCCCGCTCTGGCGTCCACCACAGCCCAAGCCGGCAGCGCAATAACGAACAAGGCCTCATCATGAGGCCTTGTTGCTATCGGATGCCGGACGACGGGGTCAGTGCCCCGCCCGCTTGATGGGCAGCACCACGTACTGACCGACAAACTCAACCGCCAGCTTGCGGCCGCTGAACAGCTGCACCCGCAGGCTGAATTTGGCGGACTCCCCGTTCTTCAGCGGCGCCAGCACGGCGGGCATCCCCTCCCGGGCGACCCTGGCCTCAGGCTCCTCGCTCACGGGTCTGTAGTATTTGATGTTGCCCTCCGCCAGCACAGTATCCCCGCCCAGACCGGCCTCCTTGAGTTGCAGCCAGATGAGGCCCCAGCCCGCCAGCACGCACTGACTGTAAATGCTGCCAGCAAACATGGTGTCGTGGACGTTGAGGTTGGCCGCCAGGTTGGCCTTGAGGTGGAAGGTCTGGCCATCGTAGTGGGTGATGTGCACCCCCATCTTCTCGCTGATGGGGATCCCCCTCGACCAGCGGGTGGTGAGATCCTGACACCACTCGGGGCGATACTGTATGGTCTGCAGCGGACTGATGGATTTGATCATCTGACGATGGGGAATGCGGCCGAAGGAGACGGGCCCCTCACCCACCTCGAGAAAACCGCACCTGCGATAGAACTCCACCGCCTCCTGGCGTGCGTTCATCACCAGCCGTTTCACCTTCTCGTCACGGGCCAGCTGTTCGAGATCCTCCACCATGCGGGCTCCCAGCCCCTGACCGCGAAACTCAGGGCGCAGCGCCATAAAGCGGATCTGGGCCTCGTCACCCCCGATGAAGAGGCGGCCGACGGCGATGGGGGTACCGTCTTCGGCCAGCATCAGCCGATGAATGGCGACGGTATCGTATTCGTCACGCTCGGAGCCCACGGGCAGATTGAAAGGCTTGCGCAGTAGTTCCCAGCGCAACTGGTAGTAGGCATCCAGCTCCGCTGGTGTTTCTGGGGTGACTACCCGATACATAAAGAGATCCTTGAGTTTGCGCCGACGGGCAGATTGAAGGGCTTGCGCACCAATGCCTCCCGGCGCAGCGGGTAGCTGGCATCCAGCTCCGCTGGTGTTTGAGGGGTGACCACCCGGTACATAGCGACATCCTTGAGTTACACTGGTCGAAAGCCATCTTGCCGTGCAAATTCATGGACTTCAATCTGCAAGCGTACCAAGCCGATCACTTATTGCACCTCAGCGCCAAACCCGAACGCCGCCTCTCCATCCTGGAAAATGCCCGCCACCGCTGGCTGGAAATGGACGGCGTGGTGCAATCCGCCATGAGCCTGAGCCAGCCGGAACACCTCTGCCTGCCCCATCAGCAGAGCATCGCCGAGCGGCTGCCCGCACAGGCGAGCCGGATCCTGGAGCTGGGGCTGGGAGGGGGGGATCTCACCCGTCATCTGGGGGCGCGCTGGCCCGAAGCCCGCCACGACTGCGTGGATCTGGACGCCGAGATCCTCACCCTGTTCCAGCAGTTTTTCCAGCCCTCGACTGGAGGTGCGCCACGGTTGCACCACGCCGATGCACTGCACTTCCTGCTGGAGAGTCGGGAGCAGTACGACCTGGTGCTGCTGGACTTGTTCAGCCAGGACGGCAATCCCCTGCTGCTGTTCCAGGCTCCCATCTATCAGGCGCTGGCCAACTGCCTGCATGGCACCCTCATCATCAATCTGTTGCCACGGACCCATCTCGAACTGGCGCAGGCCAAAAAGCTGGCCGAGGAGTGGATAGGCCCCACCACGGCCCACGGGGTGCCGGGCTATCGCAACGTCATACTGCACGCCACCAATCTGAGCGCCTAGGACCTGCTGCGGGCCCCTCACTCTTGCTGGCGGGTCGCCGCGAGAGCCCTCGACAGGGTGAACAGCTAGCGCAACCCGGGCGCCAGCAATGACGCCTACACCTGCAGCCAGAAGGTCACGGGGCCGTCGTTGAGCAGCCTGACCTTCATGTCGGTGGCAAAGCGTCCCGTCTCGGTCGGCACGCCGCTCTCCCTGGCCCGGGCAACGAAGTAGTCGTAGAGCCGCTCGGCATCGCTCGGGTGGGCACCGCCGGAGAAGCTGGGTCGCATCCCCTTGCCGGTATCCGCCGCCAGGGTGAACTGGGAGACTACCAGCAAGCTGCCCCCGACCTGGCCCACATTGAGGTTCATCTTGCCCTCTGCATCGGAGAAGATGCGATAGCCGCTCACCTTGTGCAGCAGCTTGTCGGCCTTGGCCTCATCGTCCCCCTGCTCTACCCCGAGCAGTACCAGCAGCCCTTGCCCTATGGCCCCGGTCACTTCTCCCTCGACGGTCACGCTGGCCTCGGATACCCGCTGAATCAATGCAATCACATCCCTCTCCTCTCAAAACAGAACGACCGCCGCCGTCGTCATGACGGGAGCGGTCGTTGATGCTACCAATAAATGCCCTGCCCGGGCCAACGCCTTTCCCACCCGGGGTCCGGCACACGATGGAAGGCAGGCCTCAGGCCAGCTCCTCTGCCCCCGGTTTCTCGTATTCCCCCAGGCAGGCGGTGGTCTCGGCGCCGAGCAACACCACCAACCAGCTCAGATAGACCCAGACGAACAGAATGGGGATGGTCGCCAGGGCGCCGTAGATGGCCTGATAGGAGGGAAAGTTGGTGATGTAGATGGCGAAGCCGCGCTTGGCCAGCTCAAACAAGGTGGCCGCCACCAGGGCGCCGATCAAGGCGTGGGTCAGCCGCACCTTGCAGTTGGGCACCACCGTATAGATAAGCAGGAAGCCGAACACCGAGAACAGGAACGGCAGGCTGCGCAGCACCAGATAGCCGGCGCCAAACAGGCTGTCCGCGGCAAACAGCTTCAGCGACAGTATGTAGGAGGAGATGGCGAGGCTGGCACCGATGAGCACGGGCCCCAGGGTCAGGATCATCCAGTACATGGCGAAGGCCTGGGCCAGCGGTCGATTCTGGGTCGAACGCCAGATGTAGTTGAGGTTCTTGTCGATGGCCGAGATCAACATCAGGGCCACCACTATCAGGGCGCCTATGCCGACCGCAGTGGTGTTGGTGGCATTGGCCACGAAGCCGTCTATGTACTCCTTGAGCATCTCGCCGGCGGTGGGTACGAAGTTGTGATAGACGAACTGTTCCACCTGCTGTTTCAGGGTCTGGAACACCGGGAAGGCCGACATCATGCCGAACACCACGGCGACCATGGGCACCAGAGAGAGCAGGGTCACATAGGCCAGGTAGCCGGCGGTGACCGTCAGCCTGTCCTGCTGGAAACGACCCCAGACAAACTGGGCGAAATGGGCACCATCGTGGCGCAAGAAGGAGAGTGCGTGGGCCAGGCGGCCGCGGATTTGCTGCTGCATCTTGATTCTCGTAAGCGTCATCATGCAGATATTGTGTCAGATAGGGTGCCCATCTGACCACCCATGAGCCGGTTCGGTGCCATCCCGGAGGCGAGAAGCTACCACGCGACCATAAAAAAAGAGGCCATAAGGCCTCTCTTTGGTCTGTCGATGAACAGCTATCGATCAAGCACGACCGGCGCGCTTGCGATCCATCTCGGTCAGCAGTTTCTTGCGGATACGGATGGCCTTCGGAGTGATCTCAACCAGCTCATCGTTGTCGATGAACTCGAGAGCCTGCTCCAGGGTCATGCGGATCGGCGGAGTCAGCACCTGGGCTTCGTCGGTACCGGAGGCACGCATGTTGGTCAGCTGCTTGCCTTTCAGGCAGTTGACGGTCAGGTCGTTGGAACGGGAGTGGATCCCGATCACCTGGCCTTCGTACACTTCGGTCGCGTGACCGATGAACAGACGACCACGGTCTTGCAGACCGAACAGGGCGAAGGTCAGGGCCTTGCCGGTAGCGTTGGAGATCAGCACGCCGTTCTGACGCTCACCGATGCTGCCACCCTTGTGCGGACCGTAATGGTCGAAGGTGTGGTACAGCAGACCGGTACCTGAAGTCATGGTCAGGAACTCGGTCTGGAAACCGATCAAGCCACGGCTCGGGATCATGAAGTCGAGACGGACACGACCCTTGCCATCCGGGGTCATGTTGGTCATCTCGCCCTTACGCAGGCCGAGTTGCTCCATGACGGAACCCTGGTGGATCTCTTCTACGTCCACGGTAACGGTTTCGAACGGCTCGTGCAGAACGCCGTCAACGGTGCGCAGGATAACTTCCGGACGGGATACCGCCAGCTCGTAACCTTCGCGACGCATGTTTTCGATCAGGATGGACAGGTGCAATTCACCACGGCCGGAGACGCGGAACTTGTCCGGATCTTCGGTCTCTTCCACGCGCAGAGCCACGTTGTGGACCAGCTCCTGGTTCAGACGCTCCAGAATGTTGCGGGAGGTCACGAACTTGCCTTCTTTGCCGGCGAACGGTGAGGTATTGACCTGGAAGGTCATGTTCACGGTCGGCTCGTCAACGGAGAGCGGCGGCAGGGCTTCGACGGCATTGTTGTCACAGATGGTGTCGGAGATCTTCAGCTCGCCCAGACCGGTGATGGCGATGATGTCGCCAGCTTGCGCGTCGGCCACTTCGGTACGGGACAGACCCAGGTAACCCAGCACCTGACCAACCTTGCCGGTACGGTTCTTGCCGTTGGCACCGACGATGGTGACCTGCTGGTTGGTCTTGACGCGACCACGGGTGATGCGGCCGATACCGATAACACCCACGTAGGAGTTGTAGTCCAGCTGGGAGATCTGCATCTGGAAGCCACCGGCGGGGTCACCCTTCGGCTGCTCGACGTTGTCAACGATGGCCTGGAACAGGGGTTCCATGTTATCGGACTCGACGCTCTGGTCCAGGGTGGCCCAACCGTTCAGTGCAGAGGCGTAAACAACCTTGAAGTCCAGTTGCTCATCAGTGGCACCCAGGTTGTCGAACAGGTCGAATACCTGGTCCATTACCCAGTCAGGACGCGCACCCGGACGGTCGATTTTGTTGATGACAACGATAGGCTTCAGACCCTGGGCGAAGGCTTTCTGGGTCACGAAACGGGTTTGCGGCATCGGACCGTCAACGGCGTCGACCAGCAGCAGCACGGAGTCAACCATGGACATGACGCGCTCAACTTCACCACCGAAGTCGGCGTGACCCGGGGTATCGACGATGTTGATGCGGTAGTCATTCCAGCGGATCGCAGTGTTCTTGGCGAGAATGGTAATACCACGTTCCTTTTCCAGATCGTTGGAATCCATCAGACGCTCTTGACCATCAGTGGTACGGTCCAGGGTTCCAGACTGCTGCAGCAGCTTATCAACCAGGGTAGTTTTGCCGTGGTCTACGTGCGCAATAATCGCAATATTGCGTAAATTCTCTAACATTCTCGCCTCAATCACCGGGTAAAATTGGGCGCTAATTGTACTCTCGCCTTTGTGATCTGCCTAGCATAATTGCAGACCATTCGCGCACAACAGGGGATCAGGATCATAGACCCCATGCTGAAAGCCTGCTTAGATGGTGGCTGATCGTGCTGGCGCACCATGATGGTGCACCAAAACGATCCAAGGTTGCACCACTTTGAAGCGCAACCAAGCATGAAAGCGGGTGTCCCGGCAGCCTGAAACGGTGCAAATGCCCTGAAATCAAGCTGTCACAAACTTGGCACGATACTGGCTTATGTGAATGTGATGACGCATTCACCCAAAGAGTTTTAACACCGGAGGTTACTTAGCATGTCAGCCCAGAACGTTTTGGCCCTGATCCAGGAACACGAAGTCAAGTTTGTTGATCTGCGTTTTACCGACACCAAGGGTAAAGAGCAGCACGTATCCATTCCCTCCCACCAGGTCGACGAAGACTTCTTCGAAGACGGCAAGATGTTCGATGGCTCCTCCATCGGCGGCTGGAAGGGCATCAACGAGTCTGACATGGTGCTGATGCCGGATCCGGCCTCCGCCAAACTGGACCCGTTCACCGAAGAGACCACGCTGAACATCGTCTGTGACGTGCTTGAACCTGCCACCATGCAAGGCTATGACCGCGATCCGCGCTCCATCGCCAAGCGTGCCGAAGATTTCCTGAAAGCCAGCGGCATCGCTGACACCGTGCTGTTCGGGCCGGAGCCGGAATTCTTCATGTTCGACAACATCACCTTCTCCAACACCATGGGCCACAGCTTCGTGAAGATCGAATCCGAAGAAGCTGCCTGGAACTCGGGTACCGAGTACGAGCACGGCAACAAGGGGCACCGCCCCTTCGTCAAGGGTGGTTACTTCCCGGTTGCGCCGGTTGACTCCTCCCAGGACATCCGTGCCGCCATGTGTCTGGTGCTGGAAGAGATGGGCCAGGTCGTTGAGGCTCACCACCACGAAGTGGCCACTGCCGGTCAGAACGAGATCGCAACCCGCTTCAACACTCTCACGCTGAAAGCGGATGAAGTGCAGGTGCTGAAATACGTGATCCACAACGTGGCCCACGCCTACAACAAGACTGTCACCTTCATGCCGAAACCCATGTTCGGTGACAACGGCTCCGGCATGCACTGCCACCAGTCCCTGGCCAAGAACGGCGTCAACCTGTTCGCCGGCGACCTGTACGGCGGTCTGTCCGAGATGGCACTGCACTACATCGGCGGCATCATCAAGCACGCCAAGGCCATCAACGCCTTCGCCAACCCGACCACCAACTCCTACAAGCGTCTGGTGCCGGGCTATGAAGCCCCTGTGATGCTGGCCTACTCTGCCCGCAACCGCTCTGCCTCCATCCGTATCCCGGTGGTGCCGAGCCCGAAAGCTCGCCGCATCGAAGTCCGCTTCCCGGATCCGGCTGCCAACCCCTACCTGGCCTTCGCAGCCCAGCTGATGGCCGGTCTGGACGGCATCATCAACAAGATCCATCCGGGCGATGCCATGGACAAGAACTTGTATGACCTGCCGCCGGAAGAAGCCGCAGAAGTGCCGACCGTTGCCGGTTCCCTGGACGAAGCCCTGTCCGCACTGGATGCTGATCGCGAGTTCCTGACCCGTGGCGGTGTGTTCAGCGACGACTTCATCAACTCCTACCTGGAGCTGAAACAGCATGACGTGGATCGTGTCCGCATGACCCCGCACCCGCTGGAGTTCGAGCTGTACTACTCCGTCTAATCCGGTGTCCTTGCTTCATCATGATAAACCCGCCATCTGGCGGGTTTTTTATCTAAGGGGCTGAAATATCATGACTCATGGCATGATGCCTCAGAGTCGTCCGGCTCATCGAGTCCATGCTTCACCGCACATCCGACAATAGGCCCGACATTTTTTTCTCTGATAGGATTAAGGTGAACCCCGTCAAGGAGAGATGGATGAAAAAAGTACACCCGACATGGACGCTGGGCCTCTTGCTGATGATCTCCTGCACCGCCCAGGCGGCCAGAGTCTATTCCTGGATAGACTCCCAAGGGGTGACCCATTACACAGACGCCCCTCCCCCCGGCAAGAACGCCAGGGAAATCGACCTGCGGGTCTCCCCCCTCATCGGCACCTCACCCCATTCGGTTCAGGTTGATGATTTCAACCATCTGACCGGTGTCGATGCAAGGAAGGCCCTGGAAGCCGCCCCTCTGGAGATAGAGCTGCTCTCCCCCGAGCCGGGCAGCACACTGCGCGACAACACGGGCAACATCGTCTTCCAGGCACAGGTCCATCCCCAGGCGCCGGTGCAATATGACGTACGCCTGCTGCTGAACGACAAGGCCATTCCCCTCGTTCACAACAGCCTGGCCATCCGGGTGGAGAACCTGGATCGTGGCGCCTACGAGGCGCGGCTCGAGCTGCTCGCCAAAGACGGTACGATCCTTGCTAAATCCAAAGCAGCCACCTTTTACCTGCATAGAACGACTGTGAATCAGGCTCCCAAAGCCACCCCCAAGGCCAATTAGGGGTGATGTGACGCACCGATGCGGGTAAACTCAATGCACCATATCGGTGCACAATAGGTGTAAAGCACCGTTTTAGGGAGAAACCTGTGCCAACCCGCCTGGATCACGCCAAGACACTCTTGGACAACCTGCTGACCGCCGTCATCCTGATGGATGAACGGCTCTGCATTCAATTCGTCAACCCGGCGGCCGAACAGCTGCTTTCTCTCAGCGAACGGCGACTGATCGGGATCGAACTGCCCCATCTGCTGGAGCACATCTCCCTCGACCTGCAACGATTCAAGCAGTGCCTCATTTCAGGGCAGGGCTTCACCGACAGCGAAGTCACCCTGGTGGTGGAGGGAGAGCCCAGGCTGGTGGAGATCAGCGTAAGCCCCATGGCCGACCACGAGCAGCGGTTGATGGTGGTGGAGCTGCGCAAGATCGATCAGCAGAAGAAGATCAGCCAGGAGCTGCAGCAACATGCCCAGCAGCAAGCCGCCAAGGAGCTGGTGCGCGGGCTGGCCCACGAGATCAAGAACCCCCTCGGGGGCCTGCGCGGCGCCGCCCAGTTGCTGCAAAAGGAGTTGCCGGACCCCGCTCTGCGCGAATACACCGGCATCATCATAGAGCAGGCCGACCGCCTGCGGGTGCTGGTCGATCGTCTGCTCGGCCCCCAGCGGCCGGGACGCCATCAGATGCACAATGTGCATTCGGTGCTGGAGCAGGTGCGCCGCCTGGTGGATCTGGAACTGCCGCCCCAGATCCGCATCGAGCGGGATTACGACCCCAGCATTCCCGAGTTCGAAATGGAGCCGGACCAGCTGCAGCAGGCGTTTCTCAACATAGTCCGCAATGCCGCCGAGGCCCTCGGCGATCAGACCGGGCTCATCCGCATCAAGACCCGCACCGCCTTCCAGATCACCATCCACGGTCAGCGCTACCGCCTGGCCGCCGAGATCAAGATCATCGACAACGGTCCCGGCATTCCCGATGCCATTCGCGACACCCTCTTCTACCCCATGATCACTGGCAAGGAGGGTGGCACCGGCCTTGGCCTCTCCATCGCCCAGAATCTGATCGATCAACACAAGGGACGCATCGACTGCATCAGCTGGCCCGGCCACACCGAATTCACCATCTATCTACCACTTCGCAAGTAAGGGAACCTCATGACAGCAAAAGTGTGGATCGTCGATGACGACAGCTCCATCCGGTGGGTCCTGGAGCGCACCCTTGGCAGCGAAGGCTTCGAATGCGAGAGCTTTGCCGACGGCGAAGCCCTGCTGAGCTCGCTGGAGATGCGCTCACCGGACGTGATCCTCTCCGATATCCGCATGCCGGGCATAGACGGCCTCAGCCTACTGGAGCAGATCCATCGCCGCCAGGCCGATCTGCCCATCATCATCATGACGGCCCACTCGGATCTCGACAGCGCGGTCAACGCCTACCAGCGCGGCGCCTTCGAATACCTGCCCAAGCCGTTCGACATCGACGAGGCGGTCACCCTGGTGCGCCGCGCCGAGAATCATCTGAAAGAGCAGCGCACCAAGCGCAAGGCGCGCCAGCAGGAGGCCACCACCACCCCGGAGATCATCGGTGAGGCCCCCGCCATGCAGGAGGTGTTTCGCGCCATCGGCCGACTGTCGCGCTCCAGTATCTCGGTGCTGATCAACGGCCAGAGCGGCACCGGCAAGGAGCTGGTCGCCCATGCTCTGCACAAGCACAGCCCGCGCGCCCACAAGAATTTCATCGCCCTCAACATGGCCGCCATCCCGAAGGATCTTATCGAATCCGAACTGTTCGGCCATGAGAAGGGGGCCTTCACCGGCGCCAACAACATACGTCACGGCCGCTTCGAGCAGGCCGACGGCGGCACCCTGTTTCTCGACGAAATAGGCGACATGCCGCTGGATGTGCAGACCCGGCTGCTGCGGGTACTGGCCGACGGCCAGTTCTACCGGGTCGGCGGCCATCAGCCGGTGCAGGTGGATGTGCGGATCATCGCCGCCACCCACCAGAATCTGGAGAAACGGGTCGCCGACGGCGAATTTCGGGAGGATCTGTTCCACCGCCTCAACGTCATCCGCATCCATATCCCCGCTCTCAAGGAGCGACGGGAGGACATACCTCAGCTGGCCCAGCACTTCCTGCTCAGAGCCGCCAAGGAGCTGAACGTGGAGGCCAAGAGCCTGCACCCCGATACCCAGACCTACATCAGCCGCCTGCCCTGGCCGGGCAACGTGCGCCAGCTGGAGAACGTCTGCCGCTGGCTGACCGTGATGGCGTCGGGCCAGGAGGTGCTGGTCGGCGATCTGCCCACCGAGTTGCTGACCCCCATCACCAGCACGGCGGAGCCCGGCCAGCCCGCGCTGACCGGTGGCTGGCAGCAACAACTGCAAGACTGGGTGGGCGCCAAGCTGGCGCTGGGGGAGACCGACATCCTGGCCGATGCCATGCCCCAATTCGAGCGGATCATGCTGGAGACGGCGCTGGAGCACACCCATGGCCACAAGCAGGAGGCCGCCCGCCTGCTCGGCTGGGGTCGCAATACCCTGACCCGCAAGCTCAAGGAACTCGACATTCCCTGAGTTCTCGGGAAAAACGATTCCCATCACGCCTTGAGGGAAAGCCTGACCAATCACACCCCGTTTGCCCGCAAACGGGGTATCTTTTTCAAGATCCCCGCCTAGAATGACAGGCTTTCCAACCCGACTCGCAGAAGGCGCCACCATGATTGACAGATCCCTCCCCCTGACCGACCTGCACCGCCATCTGGATGGCAACATCCGTCCGCAGACCATTCTCGAGCTGGGTCGCCTGCACAACATCCCGCTGCCAGCCGATGAGCTGGAAGCCCTGCGCCCTCACGTGCAGATCGTCGAGAACGAGCCGAGTCTGGTGGCCTTCCTGAAGAAACTGGACTGGGGCGTGGCCGTGCTGGCCGATTACGAAGCCTGCCGCCGAGTCGCATACGAGAACGTGGAAGATCTGCTGCATGCGGGTATCGACTATGCCGAGCTGCGCTTCAGCCCCGCCTACATGGCGATGGCCCACAAACTGCACCCGCAGGGGGTGGTGGAAGCCATCATAGACGGCGTGGCCGCTGGCAGCCGCGACTTCGGCATCAAGACCAACCTGATCGGCATCATGAGTCGCACCTTCGGCACCGAGCAGTGCAACAAGGAGCTGGCAGCCTGCCTGGCCCATCGCGACAAGCTGGTCGCCATCGATCTGGCCGGTGACGAGCTGGGCTTCCCGGGGGAACTGTTCACCGACCACTTCCGCAAGGTGCGGGATGCGGGCATGCGAGTGACGGTGCACGCCGGTGAAGCGGCCGGCCCCGAAAGCATGTGGCAGGCCATTCGCGATCTCGGCGCCGAGCGTATCGGTCACGGCGTCAAGGCGATCCAGGATCCGGCTCTGATGGCCTATCTGGCGGAGCACCGCATCGGCATCGAGTCCTGCCTCACCTCCAACATCCAGACCACCACGGTCGCCAGCCTCAGCGATCACCCGATCCGCCAGTTCCTGGCCGCCGGCGTGCTGGCCTGCCTCAACACAGACGATCCCGCAGTGGAAGGCATCGACCTGCCCCACGAATACGAGGTGGCCGCCCCGGCCGCCGGTATGACTGCGGATGAAATCCGCACCGCACAGCGCAATGGTCTGATGCTGGCCTTCCTGAGCGAGGCCGAGAAGGCCGAACTGAGCGCCCGCGCGGCTCAGCGCTGAGTGCTGGCAAGCCAAATAAAAAAACCGCCGAGAGGCGGTTTTTTTATGTTCAGCGCCGACCGACGGCTCAGATCACCCGGGAGAACTGCTGCTGACGCGCCTTGCTGCGCAGGTAGACGTCGAAGCACATGCAGATGTTGCGAATGAGCAGCTGACCGGTGGAGACCACCTCCAGCCCGTCGTCGTTCATACGCACCAGGCCATCATCGATGAAGGTCTGCAGCAGCTTGAGGTCCTCGGCGAAATACTCCTTGAAGACCAGACCATGGGCCTGCTCGACGGCGGCGAAGTTCAGGGAGAAGTCGCAGATGAGGCGCTTGATCACCTCGCGGCGGATCAGATCGTCCCGGTTGAGGGAGCACCCCTTCCACTGGGCATGACCGAGCGTCTCCACCTGGGCGTAATAGGTCTTGAGATCCTTCTGATTCTGGGAGTAGGCATCCCCCATCATGCTGATGGAAGAGACCCCCAACCCCAGCAGATCGCAATCCCCCTGGGTGGTATAGCCCTGGAAGTTGCGATGCAGCTTGCCCTCGCGCTGGGCCACCGCCAGTTCGTCATCGGGCTTGGCGAAGTGATCCATGCCGATGAACTGATAACCCTGACCGGTGAGGAAGGCGATGGTGTCCTGCAGCATGGCCAGCTTCTCCCGAGGGGCCGGCATGTCTTCCTCCTTCAGCTTGTGCTGGGCGGCAAAGCGGCTCGGCAGGTGCGCATAGTTGAAGATGGAGAGACGGGCTGGATCCGTCTTGAGAACTTCCTCCAGGGTGTGGTGGAAGCTCTCCCGGTTCTGGTGCGGCAGGCCGTAGATGAGGTCGAGATTGGTGGAGCGAAACCCCAATGATCGGGCGCGCTCCAGCATGGCGCGGATGAAGTCGTTGTCCTGCTCACGGTTGACCGCGACCTGGACCGCCTTGTTGAAATCCTGCACGCCGAGGCTGATGCGGTTGAAACCGAGCTCCCGCAGCACATCCAGCATGGAGAGTTCGATCTCGCGCGGGTCGACCTCGATGCTGATCTCCCCTGCGTCCGCAAACTGGAAGTGCTCCCGCAAGATGGCCATCAGGCGACGGGTTTGCCCCTCGTTCAGGTAGGTGGGGGTACCGCCGCCCCAGTGCAGCTGGGTCACCAGCCGGTCCTTGAACAGGGGGGCCTGTGCCTTGATCTCCTGCTCGAGGTAATCGAGGTATTGATCGGCCTTGTGCTGGTGACGGGTGATCACCTTGTTGCAGCCGCAGTAGTAGCACAGCTTGTGGCAGAAGGGGATGTGCACGTAGAGCGACAAATTGCGCGCCGGATACTGGCCCGCGGCCTGGACGAAGTCCGGATAACCGAAGCCCTCGTTGAACTCCAATGCGGTGGGATAGGAGGTGTAACGTGGGCCGCTGTAGTTATATTTCTCGATCAGGGCCTGATCCCACACAATCTGTTCTGCTTGCACGCTTGCTTCCTCTTTCTTAGTTATCCAGGGCTCACCGGCTTAACTGAAAGTCCTTCAGTCGGGCGACATCCTTGAGGATCTGCGCCTCCAGCTCGGCCTCGTAGCCGCTGCGCTCGAGATCCATCTTCATCACTTCGTTGCGCTTGAGGGCTCGCCTCGCCTCGTGAGTCGGCATCTCCTTCACCTTCTCGTAGAGGCCATAGAGACCGGGGAATTCACTGGCGAAGGCTCGCCCTTCCTTGATCTGCAAGGCATCCAGCAGGTTGGTCAGCCGGATGGCCCCCTCCGAGTAGTCGCACTGACCATCCCGTACCGCATGGGCGATCACCCTGACGCTGTCGAGGATGCGCTCGTTGCGGGCCGCAATGGCCTGTCGCTGCATGTCGTGCTGACGCTTGAGACGCGCCAGCAGGGTGCCGGCATAGACAGCCAGCCCCAGCAAGACAAGGCCCCCCAGCAGGGCGGCCAGCATCCATCCACTCATCACTTCTTCTTCGGCTCGGGCTTGGGTTCAGGCTGATAGTCAACCTGGCTGAAACGCTCCCACAGCTCCTCCTCGGAGGCCGGCTGTCTCGGCTCTTCATACTCGACGTCATCAAAATCACCGTCGTCATCTTCGTCGGTGTCTATGATGCCGAGCTCGTCCATCAGCTCCTGATAGCGATCGACACGCTGATCGACCCAGGCCTGCTCGGCCGCTTCCAGGGTTTCACCGGCATCCAGTCGATCCAGCAGGTCGTTCAGGCGATCATCATTCTCGATGGAGGCCAGCTCCTGCTCGGGTGTCATCACCAACTTCTTCTCTTTTTGCGGCTTGGGCGCCACCGGTTTGCTCTGCTTCTCTTCCACGATCAGCACAACCGGCTTGCGGGAGCCGATACGCGGATCCTTGGCCTGCTTGCCATTGCCGCCCTTGCTGCCCTGCTCGACCTGCTGACGGGAACCCGCCTTCAAGCCCTTGCGCTTGGCGGCGCGTTTGCGCTCACGACCTTCCAGGGCACTGGCATCTGATTCTTTGCGCTTGCCGGTAGGCTTGCGGGTGGGTTGTTTGGCCGACATGAATGACTCCGACAAATAACTGGATTGAAACCCCCGGGATTGTTTCGTCCGGGGAGGATGCTGAAGCGGGGAACAGTAAATCTGGAACAAGCGTGGGATCCCGCACCAATTCGACCATATTGGGTCGCTGAACACCGCAGGATCGGCATCCTCTGGGCATGTTGCTGGTATTTTGACACAGAATGCCTTGGCGGGTTAATGACTCAACAGAAAAAAGGCAGCCTAAGCTGCCTTGATCCTGTCATGCGAGTCCCATTCCCTGGCTGCAAATCGCCTTATCCCTTGGCCTAACTCTGCGCATCATGTCGTTGGGTCTTCCTGACCCTTGTTGCTCGATCCTGAATGTGCGTGTGCTTGTCTAACCCATGCTGACAACATCCGGTCATCTTTCTGGGGTGGTTGCCTCCCGCAGCCCCGCTCATCCCTGGCGGTCACCATCCTGGTCTTTGACTCTCCTGCTCATCACTTGCCTGCTGAGCCGACTCCCTGTCCACCCGAACGCCAACAGCTCGCCCGGTCATTCCATGGGCTCACTGTAACAATTTCGCTGCGGGGCTCAATCCACTCGGCATTCTTTCAAACGAAGATAAGTGGCCATCTCATTTTTAACGTATTGAAAGTTATAGCTTCCGCATCGAAGGCTGAACGCTGTTTCAGCCCCGACCGGACTCGAAAATGGGGGATCTCTTACAACAATGCAGGGCATTTGCAGACATGGCGCCGGAAGCCCCAAAAAAGAACAGGGAACCTTGATAGTTCCCTGTTATTTTCAACAAGATAGATTCAGGACCCTATCAGTGCAGACCCGCCACGTATTTGGAGAGCGCCTCGATGTCCTGATCCGTCAGCTTCTTGGCCACATCCCGCATCATGCCATTGGGGTCATTGTCACGGGCTGCCGCACGGAAGGCAGTGAGCTGCGCCTTGATATACGCAGGGTGCTGCCCCGACAAGCTGGGATACTTGGCCTGCTCGACGCCGGAACCGCGCGGACCATGGCAGGCGGTACAAGCGGCCAGACCACGTTCCATGTCGCCTCCCATATAGAGCGCCTTGCCTGCGGCAACCACGTCATCGGGCACGGCAACCGGAGTCACCTTCTGGCTGGAGAAGTAGGCGGCCAGGTCGTCCATGTCCTGATCGGACAGAGGCAACGCCATGGGTCCCATGATGGGAGCAACCCGACCAGTTTGGCCAGAAGCTGCAGCCTTCAGTTCAACTAATTGTTTTTTGATATATGATGCGTGCTGACCAGCAATCTTGGGATACATGTCGACTGGGCTGTTGCCGTCCGGTCCATGACAGGCCGCACAGACGGCAGCCTTGGTTTGTCCCGCAGCGGCATCGCCCTTGGCTTGTGCCATCCCAGTTACGCCAACCATCAGAGCAAGTGTAATGACTAGGTTCTTCATGGCGTTCCAACTTTCTCGTTATTAGACTTCCAGATCCCATGCCGCTGAAGGCATGTTAAAATAAACGCGTTTAAGCGACGCCATTTTACACGATTTCACAAAAAAGTAACTCTATAACCCTCTATCTCTATGGGGAATTTACGTTGGATACACAAACTCTGAATTTCAATAAGGTGCATTTTGTGACCAGCGCACCCGACATCCGTCACCTGCCAAATGATGGGGGTGTCGAGATTGCGTTTGCCGGGCGTTCCAACGCCGGTAAATCATCTGCATTGAATACCTTGACCAAACACAAGAACCTGGCACGGACCAGTAAGACACCGGGTCGTACCCAGCTGATCAACCTGTTTGAACTGGAGCCGGGCAAGCGCCTGGTCGACTTGCCGGGCTACGGTTATGCGCAGGTTCCGCTGGAAATGAAGCTCAAGTGGCAGAAGTCACTGGCTGAATACCTGCAGCGCCGCGAATCCTTGAAAGGTCTGGTGATCCTGATGGACATTCGCCATCCGCTCAAAGAGACCGACATGAACATGCTGGAATGGAGCTCACACCGCGAATTGCCGGTGATGCTGCTGCTGACCAAGGCAGACAAACTGAGCCCGGGTCCCCGCAACAATCAGGTGATAAAGGTGCGCCAGGCAGTAGCCGAACTGGGTCCGCAGATCCAGGTTGAAGCTTTCTCCTCCCTCAACAACATAGGTGTCGAGAAGTTGGCCCAGACTCTGAGCGGCTGGTATCTGTCCAATGCCGAAACCACTCAGACCGACATAGAAGAAGACCACCAGATCGAGGAGTAAGTCACTCCTCTTCTTGCTGCAATGAGCGGAGTTGGCCCTCCGCTGATTGAAAGACTTTCAGTTTTCTCCTGCCCGGGCTAGCCCCCACGTCCCCTTCTGTTACAACCCATCCCTATAGCTTATAAGTCTTTTTAATCAGAGAGATAGAAATTAGGCTGTTGTAAAAATTAACTTTCCCCCTCCTTGACACCGTTTTCTTTGTTCCCGCCAGACAAGCCGGGAATA
Source organism: Aeromonas sp. S2(2024) (assembly GCF_041402505.1). NCBI lineage: Bacteria > Pseudomonadati > Pseudomonadota > Gammaproteobacteria > Aeromonadales > Aeromonadaceae > Aeromonas > Aeromonas sp. S2(2024). The sequence goes on along the minus strand of NZ_JBGLRL010000017.1, from coordinate 34,215 downwards.
ATACCGAGCATCAACAAAACTGAAAATTTATTACAAGAAAGGAATAGGAAGGGATAAAAATGAGGCCAGTCTCGCTGTCGCGGGCCGGCCTGAAGAAATGAGTTCAAAAAATTGGGAAAAAGCGAGTTCTCGAGAACAAAGACGATTGGTTTCCCTCAAGAAACATCCCTATTCTAACAAAAGATTACTCAATTTAAAGCATTTACTCTAAAAGATTTGCATAAAAAAACACCCCGACGATGACTCATCGGGGCTGCTATTCAGCCACATTCAATTACGTGAAATAAAAGGTCTGAAAGATAGAACATCTTACCTCTGTACCCTACGCTGATAACTGTACAGCAAAGCAGCAGAAAGTGAAAGTAATTTATGTAATTTAGTTTCACTTAAAATGGGCGGGGTAAATTTCTATATTTTTCAAATGGATAAAAAAATCCCCAGTATAAATACCGGGGAGTTATAAAGGTGACTAGCTAGCACTTCCTCAACTATCTAGTTAGTCAGCACCATTTCGCACAAGTTCCGCTGCTTTGAGAAAAAACTTGATAACCGCGAACGATGCAAGCTTGAAAGCACAGTAACCCATTGTTATTTATCGATTTAAATCCCACTTAAAATGGTGACAACTTCACGCCCCTACCTGCGGGGAGCACTCTCCCCGAGGAAGAGAGATGTTCTGTTCAGAAACCAGAGGGTGAAGTTGCCAGAGCCCGTCTGCCGGACTGCACATTCACGGTTGTTCCACTCCCCACCGGATTGATAAGCGAACCGACCTACAAGGTGCCCAGGTTGCGCTTCAGCTCTCTCAACACCTGCTTGGTACCAGGCCGGATGCCGCGCCACACGGTAAAGGCTTCGGCGGCCTGTTCCACCAGCATGCCGAGCCCATCCATGGTCTGACGGGCACCATGCTGCTTGGCCCAACCGATGAAGGCCGTGTCCGTCGCACCGTACATCATGTCGTAAATGGCGATATCAACGTGGATCAGGGCAGGCGCCAGCGGTGGCAGCTCCCCTTGCAGACTGGCGGAGGTGGAATTGATGATGAGATCGAACGGCCCAGTCAACTGCTCATAGGTCTGGGCGGTCACGGGCCCCAGATCGTGAAATTCGGCAGCCAGCTGCTCCGCTTTTGCGTGCGTGCGGTTGGCGATGACCAACTCGCCCGGCCTCTCCGCCAGCAGTGGCGCCAGTGCACCGCGAGTCGCACCGCCGGCCCCCAGCAACAGGATCCGGCTGCCTGCCAGCGTCACCCCATGGGATTTGAGATCGGCTACCAGCCCGGCGCCATCGGTGTTGTCCCCCAGCAGCACACCATCATCCGTCAGCTTGATGGTATTGACCGCTCCTGCCCGCTTGGCCCTTGGACTGAGTCGATCGACCAGGGCGAATGCCTGCTCCTTGAAGGGCACTGTGACATTGCACCCCTTGCCTCCCTGGGCAAAGAAGCTGCGCAGGGTAGCAGCAAACTCGTCGACGGCGGGCTCGGCCAGCCCATACTCCAGCTCTTGCTGGGTCTGTCTGGCGAACAGGGTATGAATGAAGGGGGACTTGCTGTGGCGCACCGGGTGGCCAAAAACCAGATAACGATCCATCAAAGAGTTCCATCAGAGGGTCATCACCCGATTTAACGGGTTTTCTCAGTCGGGAACAAGCCGAATATCGGCCAGTAAAAAGGGGCCCGTCATGGCCCCTTGAGTCACAGCCACTCTCGTGGTGTGAGGTAGTCGGTATAGAGCAAGGCCTCGGGGCTGCCCGCCTCCGGCTGCCAGTCATACTCCCAGCGGGCCAGGGGTGGCATCGACATCAGGATCGACTCGGTGCGTCCACCAGTCTGTAGCCCGAACAGGGTGCCCCTGTCATACACCAGATTGAACTCCACGTAACGACCGCGGCGATAGAGCTGGAACGCCCGCTCTCGCTCGCCATAGGGCAGCGCCCTGCGTTGCTCGACGATGGGCAGATAGGCATCGAGATAACCCCGACCTACTGCCTGCATAAAGGCGAAGCAGTCGGCAAAGGGCCAGCGGTTCAGATCATCGAAGAAGAGGCCACCCACCCCCCGGGTCTCGTTGCGATGCTTGAGGAAGAAGTAGCGATCGCACCAGGATTTGAACTCGGGATAGATCTCCGCACCAAAGGGATGGCAGAGATCACGGGAGACCTGATGCCAGTGCTGCACATCCTCGGCAAACGGATAGAAGGGTGTCAAATCGAAACCGCCGCCAAACCACCAGATGGGCGCCTCGCCCTCTTTCTCGGCGATGAAGAAACGGACGTTGGCATGGCTGGTCGGCACATAGGGGTTGTGTGGATGGATCACCAGCGAGACCCCCATGGCCTCGAACTTGCGGCCAGCCAGTTCGGGGCGGTGAGCGGTCGCCGACGCCGGCATGGCATCGCCATAGACATGGGAGAAGTTGACCCCGCCCTGCTCGATCACAGCACCATGGCGTAGCACCCTGGTACGGCCTCCACCACCGCCTTCGCGGCGCCAGGCATCCTCCACAAAGTGTCCGGCGCCGTCAGCCTGCTCCAGTCCCCGACAGATCTCGTCCTGCAACTGCAGCAGGAAGGCCTTGACCTGGGCTACATCCGGTTTGCTCATCTTGTCTCCAGTCAGGCAGGATCTTGATCGTCCCGTCCATTTTATATTGTGGTGTCACGCCATGAGCACATCGCCCGTCATGACTGCAAATCAGGTACTTGCCGCCCCTCAGGAGGGACGAATGATGGCGCCGGTACGGGCGTCCTTGATCTCGGATGGATTGGCTTGTCCCCCGACTTCACCAGGCAGGATATAGGCCAGCTGGCTTGCCAGCAGCTCACCTATCTCGGCTACCCGACGGGCAGGCTCCTCGCCGGTCAGGTTGGCACTGGTAGAAACCAGTGGTTTGCCAAAGGCACGGCACAGGGCCTGCACCTGAGGATGGGCCGTGACGCGCACAGCCAGGGTATCGAACTGCCCGGTCAGCCAGGCCGGCGTGGTCGCACGGGCAGGCATGATCCAGGTGAAGGGGCCGGGCCAGCTCGCCTGCACACGAGCAAGTTGCTCGTTGCTGATCTGGCTCAGATCGATGTAATCCTGCAGTTGGGTCAGATCGGCGGCGATCAGGATCAGGCCCTTCTCCACTGGACGCTGCTTGATGGCCAGCAGGCGCCGTACCGCAGCCTCGGAGTCGGGATCACATCCCAGACCAAAGACGGCCTCGGTGGCATAGGCGATCACCCCTTCGCGGTGCAGGGCGGCCATCGCTTGTTCAAATTCGTTTGGCATAGAAAAAATGCGACAGCCGGGCTGCCACCTCTCATCACTGGGTTGTAAGTTGAACCGACATGAGGGCACCCTGGTGCCCTCACCTCTTCAGTACATTCGGACGTCTGACCCGCCAGAGCGCCAGCTCATCACCGGCCACTGCAACGCCTGTGATACCGAGCCACATGCGCAGGCCAAGAGGCTGGCGGCGAGGATCGGCGCCCAACGACACGGCCGTAAAGGGGCGGTTCACGGCAAGGTGATAAATCCAGATGAAACACTCCCTTGCCAGCAAGCTGCCTGCGGGCTTATGGCGGCAGGATTATACCCGCTCAATCTGATGACAGCATTTCTTTTGCGGGCAGACCCAGCGCAGACTCCCTCTCACTTTCTTCTCGATCATGATGCCCCAGCCACATGCGGGACAGGGCATAGGGATCGGCTTGTCGTTCACCACATATTTGCAATGGGGATAGCCATCACAGGAGTAAAACTGTTTGCCATAACGGGAGGTGCGGCTCACCAGATGGCCCTTGCCACACTCTGGGCAGAGGATCTGGGTATCGTCGCTCTCCTGCAGGGACTCGATATGCTGGCAGGCCGGATACTGGGTACAGCCCACGAACAGGCCGTAGCGCCCCTTCTTGATTGCCAGTGGCTGGCCACAATCTGGGCAGGCCGATCCTTCGAGCACCTTTTCGATGTCGCGGCCGGAGGACGTCAGGGAACGAATAAAATCACAGGAGGGGTAGGCCGAACAGCCCAGGAAGGGGCCATGCTTGCCCTGACGGATCACCAGCTCGGCACCACACTGCGGGCACGGCTCGCGCTCGAATTCATGTTCGTGGGCAGAAAAGAGGTGATGATCGATTTTTGACATGGGCCGCGCCTTGGAATCCAGATGGCCTGAATTCTACCAGCGCGGCACCGGACTGTCAGTGAATGACACCGTCTGACTCGTCAAACACCAGCTCCTCCATCTGCTGGTAGGCATTCTCACTGCCCGGGACGTTGAACAGCACCATCATGACGACCCACTTCAGGTCATCCAGCTCGATATCCGGCTTGTCCAGCTCCAGCAAGCGCTCGATACAGATCTCGCGAGTTTCGGCGTTAAGCACCTGGGCCTGTTCCAGGAACAGCAGGAAACCACGGCACTCGGTGCTGAGGCGAGCCAGCTCTTGCGGGGCGTAGATCCGCATCGAACCTTGCGCACTGGCGGTGACATACACCTCCCGCTCGCTATCATGCAGATTGGCCAGTCGTTCCAGCCAGTTGAGCGCCTTTTCAATCTCCTCCTGATTGAATCCGGCCCGGCTGAGTTCGTCGGTGAGTTCATCCTGCTCGACCATCACATCTGCATCGCTGTGGATGTAGGTCTCGAAAAGGTACATCAATACATCAAACATGATTCGCCCTCCTCGCTCTGACGTATCCACCGGCTACCGCCATCACTGCACCGGCCAGCTCCAGCTCTACCAACCTGCCCAATACCACTTCGACAGGAAGCTGGGCCCGCTCGGCAACGGTATCCACGCTCGTGGTCTCATAATCTACGTTATCCAACAAATCGGCATAAGGCAATTCGCTATTATGCAATGGCTCGGGAGAAGGGTTCGCCAGCCTCTTTAATGGCACAAGGGCAGGCAGCTCTTCCATGACATCAGCCGCATTCAATACCAGCTTGGCCCCTTGCTGAAGCAGACGATTGCACCCCGCGGCCTGGGTATTTTGCGGCGCACCCGGTACGGCAAAGACCTCACGGCCCTGCTCCAACGCATAGCGGGCCGTGATGAGTGAGCCGCTTTGTTCGGCCGCCTCCACCACCAGCGTGCCCAGCGACAGGCCACTGATGATGCGATTGCGGCGAGGGAAATGTTCAGCCAGCGGTCCCTGGTCAGGCGCCAGCTCGGAGACAAGCAGACCGCCATGCTCGAGGATCTGCATCGCCAGGCCCTGATGGCGTTTTGGATAGAGACAGTCAAGCCCGGAGCCCAGCACCGCCAACGTCACACCGCCCGATGCCAAGGCCTGCTGGTGACAGATTCCATCAATGCCCAGTGCCAATCCGGAGGTGATCGCCAGGCCGTTTTCCACCAGTTTGGCGCACAAACGGGCGGCGTTGTCCTTGCCTGCATAGGTAGGATGACGGGTACCTACCATCGCCAACTGTGGCAGGGAAAGGGCTGCGAGATCCCCACGGCAATAGAGCAGCAAGGGGGCGGCGGGGATCTCTTTGAGCAAAGCAGGATAGGCGGGGTCATCGAGACAAAGGAGGTGATTGCCAGGCGCTTCGGCCCAGTTCAGCCCCTGCTCCACCATGGGTGACGGCCATCTCAGCTGCCGGAGTTGGGCAGATTGCAGGCCAAGCGATCTCAGTACACCATCATCACAGCCAAACAGGGCGTCGATGTCGCCGTGGAAATGCGCTAGCAGACGCGCGGCGGTAACCGGACCTATGCCGGTCACCGCATCCAGCGTCAGCCACAGCGACAGCGACAGCCGCCCGAGTGGAAGTGGCACGTCAGAAATTGCTGACCTGATAACCCGAGCTGACCAGATCCTGGCTCTGCAGGATGAGGCCATAACTCAGCTTGTCATACACCTTGAACAACATGACCCGGGCAATCGCTTCGGCAGGCAGGGTCGATTTGCCAGCTGAGTGAAACGCCTTGTCATAGACGGAAGCATATTCCCGATATGAAACCTTGCCATTCTTGTCCACCATCTCGGCACCGGGACGCAGGATCTCGAGCACATCGCCAGGAGCTATCTGATCGCGCGACCCCTTGTTGATGAGGACAATGTCAAACTTGCCTCCCCCACGCACCTTGCTCGGCAACTCGATCACATAACCGGGGGAAATAACCGGCGCCGCCTTTGGCATAAAGACTGCAGAGAGGCTCTCCTGCGGTGGCAACGGGATGACCTTGTCTCCCTGATACACCTCGCGCCTGCTGTGCGTCAGAGTGACTCTGGTGCTGTCGTTCGCCAAGCGGTCCTCCGCTCGCACAGTACCGACGAAAATCGCCTCCTGACCGAGCTGCTCGCCGGTCAGTTTGTCCTTGTAAGTCACCCCAGGGCGATAGATGCCGTAACTCTGACCCGGATTCAGCGCCCCCTGCACATAGAGGGTGTCCCCCTCCAGCATGCCGATATGCTTGTCGTTATTGCCAAGCACATAGGGCAGATCCTTGCTCTGCTGGCTGTCGGCCAGAATGTGATCGGTCTGCAGGAAGGGCACTATCTCGCTGAGAGGCAGGGTCGGAATGGGGTTGGCCTTGTTCTCGTAGCGATTCTTGGGAGACAGGTGAATGACCTGCTTGCCGCCTTGGTTGGCCTTGCCCAGACGCGGCTCGCCATTGACCCAGCTCAGTTGCAGCACGTCACCTGGGTAAATCCAGTGTGGATTGGCAATCTGGGGATTGATGTTCCATAGCCGTGGCCAGAGCCAGGGTTCGGCCAGATACTGACCCGAAATATCCCAGAGAGTATCCCCCTTCTGCACCACATAACTCTCGGGATAGCCGGATTTCAGTGTCAACTGCTGTGCCATGGCACCATTGGCCAAGGCTGTCGCCAGGCAGGCGAGGATGATTTGCTTCAGATGCATAACACTCCCTGTTACTTCTGCACGCAAAGTGTTGCTGTTTTTTGTCGACGTAAATGACTAGAATTACGTCAATATTGACTGCGTTTATATGAAACTAAAGAAAAAACTATGGCCATTCTAGATGTATTGCGTTTCCCCGATGAGCGCCTGCGTACAGTCGCAGCCCCTGTCGAGACCATTACACCCGAGTTACAACAGATTGTAGATGATATGTTCGAAACCATGTACGCGGAGGAAGGCATCGGCCTGGCCGCGACTCAGGTCGACATTCATCAACGCATCATCGTCATCGACATCTCTGAAGACCGTGAAGATCAGCTGGTGCTGATCAACCCCGAGATTCTGGAGCAGTCAGGCAGCACCGGTATCGAAGAGGGTTGCCTCTCCGTGCCCGGCAGCCGCGCACTGGTGCCACGCGCCGAGTGGGTCAAGGTACGGGCGCTGGATCGCCACGGCAAGCCATTCGAGCTGGAAGCGGACGATCTGCTCGCCATCTGCATACAGCATGAGATGGATCATCTGGTCGGCAAGCTGTTTGTGGATTACTTGTCCCCGCTCAAGCGCCAGCGCATCCGTCAGAAGCTGGAAAAAATGGCCCGTGAAGATCGCAAAGTCCTCTGAGGATCTGCACCATTGAACAAGCTGAAACTGATTTTTGCCGGCACCCCCGACTTCGCCGCCCGTCACCTGGCGGCGTTGTTGTCTTCCGACCATGAGGTCGTTGCCGTTTACACCCAGCCCGACAAGCCGGCTGGCCGTGGCCAGAAACTGACCGCCAGCCCGGTCAAGGAACTGGCGCTGGCCCACGCTCTGCCTGTCTACCAGCCGGCGTCCCTGCGCAATGAAGAGGCGCAGGTCGAGCTGGCCGCCCTCGGCGCCGACCTCATGGTGGTGGTGGCCTACGGCCTGATCCTGCCCAAGGCGGTACTCGACACCCCGCGGCTGGGCTGTCTCAACGTGCACGGCTCCCTGCTGCCACGCTGGCGTGGTGCCGCACCTATTCAGCGCGCCATCTGGGCGGGCGATGCCGAAACCGGCGTCACCATCATGCAGATGGATGTGGGGCTGGATACCGGCGCCATGATCCGCAAGGTGAGCTGCACCATCGCCAGTGATGAAACCTCCGCCAGCCTCTATGACAAGCTGGCCGAGCTGGGCCCGCAGGCGCTGGTCGACACCCTCGATGCCATGGCCGCCGGCAACACCGCGGCCGAGGTGCAGGACGACGCGCTGGCCAACTACGCCCAGAAGCTCTCCAAGGAAGAGGCCCGCATCGACTGGTCCATGGAGGCCGTCGCCATCGAACGCTGCATTCGCGCCTTCAATCCCTGGCCCATCAGCTGGTTCGAGGTCGCGGAACAGACCATCAAGGTATGGCAAGCCACCGTCATCGACAGCGACCATGGCCAACCCGTCGGCACCCTGCTCAAGGCCGACAAGCAGGGGATCGACGTCGCCACCGGCAAGGGGGTGCTGCGTCTGCTGACCCTGCAACCGCCCGGCAAGAAGGCCATGTCCGTCCCGGATCTGCTCAACTCTCGCCGCGACTGGTTTGAACCCGGCACGCAATTGCATTGAACTGGATTGAATTGACACAAGCGGGGCCCAGGTCCCGACTTGCGCATCTAAGGTAACGCTATGAAAACACGTGCACAGGCTGCTCTCGTTATTCAACAGGTGCTGGATCAGGGCCAATCCCTCTCCGCTGTTCTGCCTGCTGCCCAGGAGAAGGTGGCGCCTCGCGATCGCGCCCTCCTGCAAGAACTCTGCTACGGCACCCTGCGCTGGCTGCCCCGCCTCGATGCGGCGGTGAGCGAGATGATGGACAAGCCGCTCAAGAACAAGAGTCGCATCTTTCACTATCTGATCCTGGTCGGTCTCTATCAGCTCATCTACACCCGCATTCCGGCTCATGCCGCCGTGGCCGAGACCGTCAATGCCGTCAAGCTGCTCAAGGGCACCTCACTGCGCGGCCTCATCAACGGCGTGCTGCGCAACTTCCAGCGCAGCGCCGAAGTCATACTGCTGCGCATCGACCGGGTTCCCAGCATTCGTCTTGGTCACCCCGAGTGGCTCACCAAGCGCCTGCGTCAGGCCTATCCCGAGGATTGGGAGTTCATTATGGAGGCCAACAACCAGCGCCCTCCCATGTGGATCCGCAACAATAGCCAACGCCAGAGCCGCGAACAGATGCTGGCCCGCATGGCCGAAGTGGGCATCAATGCGGTGGCAGGCGAAGAGGGGGAGGATTGCATCCTGCTGGAGCGCCCCTGCGATGTGGCCAAGCTGCCCGGTTTCGAAACCGGTGACTGCTCGGTACAGGACGGCGCCGCCCAGCAGGCCGCCCGCCTGCTCGATCCCCAGCCGGGTGAGTGGGTGCTGGATGCCTGCGCCGCCCCCGGTGGCAAGACCGCCCACCTGCTTGAGCTGCAACCCGCCCTCGCCGGTGTGGTCGCCGTGGATGCCGACGAGAACCGCCTCAAGCGGGTGCAGGAGAACCTGGATCGCATCGGCCTCACCGCCCGGGTGATCCACGGGGATGCCAGTACACCGGATCTGTGGTGGCCCGAGGGCCAGTTCGACCGCATCCTGCTGGATGCCCCCTGCTCCGCCACCGGCGTCATCCGCCGCCACCCCGACATCAAGTGGCTGCGCCGGGATCAGGACATCCGCGAGCTGGCTGAGCTCCAGCGCCGCATTCTGAACGCCCTCTGGGCGAAGCTCAAAAGCGGCGGCACCCTGCTCTATGCCACCTGCTCGGTGCTGCCGGAAGAGAACCGCGACCAGATCCGCGCCTTCCTGGCTGACACCAAGGATGCCCGTCTGGTGCCGCTGCACCAGCAAGACAACCCGGATTGCCCGGGTCGCCAGTTCCTGCCAGGCGAGGCGGAGATGGACGGCTTCTATTATGCCAAGCTGATCAAGCAGTAAGCTGCAGATAAGGGGTCGGGACGCCGTATCGGGCGCCCTCGTTTCGAAGCAACCTTGGGCAAGATTTCTCTATGAAAATCATCATTCTTGGCGCAGGTCAGGTGGGTGGCACCCTGGCGGAAAACCTCGCCGGCGAGAACAACGACATCACCATAGTCGACACCGACAGCGACCGCCTGCGGGAGCTGCAGGACAAGTTCGACCTGCGGGTGGTGAACGGCCACGGCGCCCACCCCAGGGTGCTGCGCGAGGCGGGGGCCCAGGATGCGGACATGCTGGTCGCCGTCACCAACAGTGACGAGACCAACATGATCGCCTGTCAGGTGGCCTACTCCCTGTTCAACACCCCGAACAAGGTGGCTCGCATCCGCTCCCCCGCCTATCTGGTGGAACGGGATCGCCTGTTCCTGCCGGAATCCGTGCCGGTAGATCACCTGATCGCCCCCGAGCAGCTGGTGACCGACTATGTGCGTCGCCTCATCGAGTATCCGGGCGCGCTGCAGGTAGTTGACTTTGCTGGTGGCAAGGTGGGTCTGGTGGCCGTCAAGGCCTACTACGGCGGCCCGCTGGTGGGCAATGCCCTCTCCACCCTGCGGGATCACATGCCAAACATCGAGACCCGGGTGGCCGCCATCTTCCGCCAGGGCCGCTCCATCCGCCCCCAGGGCACCACCATCATCGAAGCGGATGACGAGGTGTTCTTCGTCGCCGCCGCCGGTCACATCCGCGCCGTGATGTCCGAGCTGCAACGCCTCGAGAGCCCCTACCGTCGCATCATGATCGTCGGTGGCGGCAATATCGGTGCCGGCCTCGCCCGCCAGCTGGAGAAGCGCTACAGCGTCAAGCTGATAGAGCGCAACCAGAAACGGGCGGAGCAGCTCTCGGAGATCCTGGAGAACACCATCGTCTTCTGTGGCGACGCGGCGGATCAGGAGCTGCTGGCGGAGGAGCATATCGACCAGATCGACGTCTTCATCGCGGTGACCAACGAGGACGAGGCCAACATCATGTCGGCCCTGCTCGCCAAGAAGATGGGTGCCAAGAAGACAATGGTGCTGATCCAGCGCGGCGCCTACGTTGACCTGGTGCAGGGAGGCTCCATCGACATCGCCATCTCGCCCCAGCAGGCCACCATCTCGGCCCTGCTGACCCACGTGCGCCGTGCCGACATCGCCAACGTCTACAGTCTGCGCCGCGGCGCCGCCGAGGCCATCGAGGCCATCGCCCACGGTGACGAGAACACCTCCAAGGTAGTGGGCAAGACGGTGGGTGAGCTCAAACTGCCGCCCGGCACTACCATAGGTGCCGTCGTGCGCGGAGATGAGGTATTGATCGCCCACGATCGCACCCAGATCCAGCAGGATGACCATGTGGTGATGTTCCTGGTGGACAAGAAGTACATCCCGGAAGTGGAACGCCTGTTCCAACCCAGCCCTTTCTTCCTGTAAGCCCTACATGCAACAGGCAACGACATTCAGACCCGGACATTTCCCAGAGGGAAGGTCCGGGTCTTTTTTCAATCAACGACCAGGTTATCTTGCATGATCAAGCTGCGTCCCATCGTCTTCACCCTCGGGCTGGTGCTCTCCAAACTGGCCCTGTTCATGTGGCTGCCCACCCTGCTGGCACTGCTCACCGGCTCAGAAGGCTTCGTCGAGTTTCTCAAATCCGTGCTGATCACCCATGGCGCCGCCCTGATCTGCCTGCACTACGGGCGCAAGGTGGAGTTTCATCTCGGGGTACGGGAGATGTTCCTGCTCACCACCTCGGTCTGGGTGGTTGCCTGCATCTTCGGCGCTCTGCCGTTCGTCTTCATCACGCACATCAACTTTGCCGACGCCTACTTCGAGACCATGTCCGGCGTCACCACCACGGGATCTACCGTACTGTCAGGGCTGGACGGCATGGCCCACAGCATACTGCTGTGGCGCTCCATCCTGCAGTGGCTGGGGGGCGTGGGCTTCATCGTGATGGCGGTGGCCGTGCTGCCCTACTTAAACGTCGGCGGCATGAAGCTGTTCCAGACCGAGAGCTCCGATTGGTCCGACAAGAGCGCGCCGCGCGCCAAGACGGTCGCCAACAACATAGTGGTGGTCTATCTGGTGCTCTCCATGCTCTGCTTTCTCGCCTACTGGGTGAGCGGCATGACGCTGTTCGAGGCGGTCAACCACGCCATGACGACGCTGAGCACCGGGGGATACTCCACTTCGGATCAGTCCATGTCCCACTTCTCCAACTCGGCGCACTGGATCGGCACCCTCTTCATGTTCCTCGGCGGCCTGCCCTTCCTGCTCTATGTGCAGGCGCTGTCGCGCCGTGACAACAGCCTGCTGCGGGATGCACAGGTGCAGGGCTTCTTCTGGCTCATCGTCTGGGTGACGGTCGTCGTCACCTTCTATCTCTGGGTAAGGGATATTTACGGCTTCATGGATGCCTTGCGCATCAGCAGTTTCAACATAGTCTCCGTGCTCACCACCACGGGCTATGGCCTCGGCGACTTCGGCACCTGGGGGCCCCTCACCAGTATCATCTTCATGATCCTGCTGGCGCTCGGTGCCTGCTCCGGCTCCACCTCCGGCGGCCTCAAGATTTTCCGGGTGCAGGTGGCCTTCGCCCTGTTCAAGAAGCAGATGCGCCAGCTGATGCACCCCTCAGCCGTGTTCCCGCAAAAATACAACGGCCGCCCGGTCAACGACGCCATCATCCGCTCCATGATCTCCTTCGTGCTGGCCTACTTCGCCATCATCTTGCTGATCGCCGCCCTGCTGGCCGCCATCGGCCTGGATCCCCTCACCGCCATCTCGGGCTCCATCACGGCGGTGGCCAACGTGGGCCCCGGCATGGGACCGGTCATCGGTCCCAGCACCAACTTCGCCAGCCTGCCGGATTCGGCCAAGTGGATACTGTCGTTCGGCATGCTGTTGGGACGACTCGAGATCCTGACCGTGGCGGTGATCTTCTTCCCCTCCTTCTGGAAGCAGTAGGACCTCACCGGTACGGGACGACAAAAAGGGCAGCCCGCAGGCTGCCCTTTTTGTCTGCTTTCGACCACCTCAATCGGCGGACTCTTCCCGCTCCAGCGCACGGTTGACCAAGGACTCAGGCAGGGGCTTGGTGACCTCGACTCCCAGCTCGCGAAAACGCTCGGCCTGGGCGATCAGGTTGCCACGGCCGTTGACCAGTCGCCCCATCGCCTTGTCGTAGCTCTCCTGCGCCTTGTGCAGGCTGCCCCCCATCTGCTGCATCTCCTCCACGAACAGCCGCAGCTTCTCGTAGAGGCGACTGGCCCGCTCCGCTATCTGGCGCGAGTTCTGGTTCTGCCGCTCGTAACGCCACAGGTTCTCTATGGTGCGCAGCGCCACCATCAGGTTGGTGGGGCTCACCAGCAGGATGTTGTGATCCAGCCCATAGCGCACCAGGGAGGGGTCCGCTTCGAGGGCGGTGAGGAAGGCAGGCTCCACCGCCACGAACATCAACACATAGTCCAGGGTGCGCACCCCGGGCAGTTGCTGGTAATCCTTGCGGCCCAGCTCGCGGATGTGGTTTCGCACCGAGGTGACGTGCTCCTTGAGCGCCACCGCCTTCTCAAGCTCGTCATCCGAGTTGTACCAGCGCTCATAGGCGGTCAGCGACACTTTGGCGTCTATGATGATGTCCTTGTCCTGGGGCAGGTGGACGATGACGTCCGGCTGATAGCGCTTGCCCTTGTCCACCTCGATGTTGACCTGGGTGTGATACTCGTGACCCTCCCGCAGGCCGCATTCGCTGAGGATCCGCGCCAGTACCACCTCCCCCCAGTTGCCCTGCTGCTTGCTGTCCCCCTTGAGCGCCCGGGTCAGGGCCGCCGCCTCTTCGGTCATGCGGGCGTTAAGCTCGGCGAGGCGCTCCAGCTCGAACTTGAGGCTGTGACGCTGGGCCGTCTCCTGGGCATGGGTCTCCCCCACCTGGCGACGAAAGCCCTCGAGCTGCTCTTTCAGCGGTGTCAGCAACAAATCCAGGCTGTTCTGGTTCAGTTCGCGGAAGTTACCTGAGTTTTGTTCGAAGATACGGTTGGCGAGGTTCTCGAATTGCTGGCTGAGGCGAGCCTCCGCCTGCTGCTGTAGTTGCAGCTTCTCGGCGCTGGCGATGCGCTCGCTGCGCAGGGTGGCTTCGGCATCCTTGAGGCGGGCGGTGAGCTTGAGCAGCAAGGCCTGCTGCTGCTCCAGCTTCTGCTGGCCCAGCATCTTCTCATCCTGCAGTTCGTCGAACCTGTCCTGCAGCGCCTGATGACGCTCCTCGGTCAGCAGGGTCTCCTCACGGGCTGCGCGACGCCCCGCCAGCCAGCCGAGGAGCAGGGCGAGCAGACCCGCCAGCAACGCAGGCAGCCAGGTCGTCATCGGGATCATCGCCGGCTCCGCTGACGCAGAAAGAGTTCGAGGTAACGGTTGAGCAGCAACCAGAACAGGACATAGATGAGATAGGCGGCCAGCACCACCCACTTGTGACTATTGACCCCGGTGTCGAGCTCGGCGAACTCGATCTCCTTGATGCGGCAGTAGGCCCACATCAGCAGGGGGAAGACATAGAGCAGAGAAGCACGCCACAGAAATAACCACATGAGTTCATCAGATCCCGCAAAAAGACTCGCCTAGCTTACACAAGGGCAACCCGGCTTGCGATCCTGGCCAGCGCTATTCTCTGGCTTGCTGGCGGAAAACTGGCTAAAATTAACCCCTAATAGGTATAGGGGTGGGCATGACTCATTTTTTCTGTCGCTGGCTGACGCACGCACTGGGGGGCTCCCGCAAACCGGACATGGTTTGCCACGAGGCGCGCCCGCCCTGGGCCATCGAAGAGTCGCAATTCCTCTCTCTCTGCCGCCGCTGCGGCGAGTGTTTCAAGGCCTGCCCCAACGGCCTGCTCAAGCCTGCCGACCAGCCCGAATATGCAGGCACCCCCATCGCCGGCACCCCTGTGCTGGATCTCGCCTGTGGCCAGTGCAGCTACTGTGGCAGCTGCGCCAGAGCCTGCCCCACCGGGGCGCTGGATCTGCGCCTCGGCCGCCAGGTGCAGACCCGAGTGCGGATCGAGGCGAGCTGTCAGGCCCGTAAAGGCTTCTACTGCCTGCTGTGCGAGGATGCCTGCCCCCAGCAGGCGATCAAGGCCAGCAGCGAGGGGGTGAGCGTCAACATGGCGGCCTGCGACGGTTGCGGTGCCTGCGGCCTCGCCTGCCTGCACGGCGCCATCACTCTGATCCCCCAGCTCTGACGGCTCCGGCATCCCGACGCCCCCACATCCGTCCCCAGCATGCATGCCAGACAGCAAAAAGGCCCCTCGGGGCCCTTTCACCGTCATGACCCTCAGGCCATGGTCAGGATATTATCCTGCTCTATCCCCAGCAGGTGGCACAGCCGGGTCGGATCCCGCACCGCATCCGCCAGGGTGTATTCCCCCAGCACTTCGAGGAAGGCGTTCATGGCGCGGCGCAAGATGCCCTGAATGCGGCAGCCGCCGGAGAGGCGGCAGTTCTCGCGCTTGCAGTCCACCGGGCAGAGCACGTGCTCCATGTCCATCACCACATCGCGCAGGTTGATGGAGACGGCGGAGCGGCCGAGACGGATGCCGCCATGCTTGCCACGAACCGTTTCGATGTACCCCTTGATGCCGAGCTGATGCACTATCTTGACCACGTGGTTGCGGGAGATGGCGAAGGTGTCGGCCACTTCCGTGATGGTCGACAGGCGATCACCGGGCTGGATCGCCAGAAACGTCAGGGTACGCAGGGCATAGTCGGTAAATCGTGTCAGTTGCATGGTCGCACTTGCCTCTTACTACAAGCCAGAAATCAGGACGACAGCCAGTGGCCAGAGAGGTGAGACTGCACGTGCGCCCGCACAGGTGTCGCTTCTTCAGCCGGGTCGTGGAGTGACAAGGTTAAGAGCAGCTCTGGCGGGTGTCGACGAAGATGTACATAAATCGACACTTTCTTTGATTGATCGCAAACTTGCCGGCTCGGGGCGGGGTTTTGGCCATTTCCGGCGGCTAAATTCCATTGGCAGGCACAGGGCTACAGTCCGGCGAACGGGACGGTTTGCGGCTGTCAGTGGGGATGCTTCAGCCAGGTTTTCAGGGCCTGGGAGGGGATGGAACTCTCGGAGGCGACCGCGAAGGCGCCCCAGTCCACCGCGCACTGCAGGGCATCCCTCATCGCCATGCCGCGGGCCAGACCGTGGATAAGGCCGCCGGCGAAGGCATCCCCCGCCCCCGTGGTGTCGACCACGGACACAGGCCGCGCCGCCACCCGCACCTGCTCCTCACCGTGGATGGCCACAGCCCCCGCCTTGCCCTCGGTCAGCACCAGCCATTCGAGCTGATCCCCTGCGAGTTGGCGGGCATGCTGCCAGGGGTCGCCCACCTCGGCGAGATCGGCGCGGGAGGCCACCAGCACGTGGCAGGGGCGGCGAGCCTGCCCGCCCTTGGGATACTGGGCCACCACGAAACTCTTGCCCAGCATCTGGCGCATGTAGCCGATGATGGCGGTGCCGGGGTAGTTCACATAGAGGCAGTCCACCCCCTCCAGCGGCAGATCGCCGGGCAGATCCGGGCGACGTGGCCGTCTCAGAATGGTGCGCTCCCCGGTGGAATCCACCAGCACCAGCAGCTCCCCCGTCTCGCCGCCGAAGCGCTCCACGTGGGAGCAGTCCAGCCCATGGCCCGCCGCCTGCTCCAGCAGCCAGTCGCCGGTCTCGTCCAGCCCGATGCGGGAGGCAATGATGACCTCGTGCCCCGCCCACACCAGCCCTATGCCGGTGTTGGCGGCACCGCCGCCGAGCCTGCGCCCCTGATCCACGTATTGCAGGCGCGCCCCGGCCACCAGGGGTTCGGCCAGGGAGAGCACATGATCACAGTTGAGATTGGCAAGCAGCAGGATGCGGGACATGGGGACCTCGGCAGGGCGGGCAGGATCCGGCACCCAGCGGCACCGGATCTGTCACGGAAGACGACTCAGTAGACGGGCAGCTCCACCCCGACCAGCAGTTCGTCGATGCGCGCCTGGGTCGGCTGCTGCATCACGTTCTGGATCATCTCCTTGGTAAGATGGGGGGAGAAGGAACTGATGAAGTCATACATGTAGTTCTGCAAGAGTATGCTCTTGCTGAAGCAGAGCTGGGCCGGGCAGGGCTCGAACAGGTGCTCCAGATTGATGGCCACCAGGCCGGGGGCATCGGTGTCGTTGGCCACCAGCGACGAGATGATGCCGATGCCAAAGCCCAGCTCCACGTAGCGCTTGATGACGCCCGCATCCATCACCGTCATGTAGTAGTTGGGGCTGAGGCCGGCCGCCTGGAACACCCGGTCCTGCACCTGACGCCCGGTGGCGCCACTCTCGTAGCTGAGGATGGGGTACTGGCAGAGCTGCTCCAGGGTCGGTTTCTTCACCTTGGCCAGGGGGTGATCCTGGGGCACCACCAGCGACAGGGTCCAGAGGTAGGCGGGCAGCGCGATCAGCTCCTTGTCGAAGCCTATCTCGTGGGCCACGATGGAAAAATCCGAGTAACCCTTGCTGATCTGCTCCTTGGTAGCCGACATCACGGGGTGCAGGTGGAACGAGATCTTGGGGTACTTCTTGGTGAAATAGGTGACGCTTTTCGGCAGCAGGTAGCGGGCTATGGTGTGGGTGGTGTGGATGTTGAGGGTGCCCACCGTCGGGTCCAGGTACTCCCGGGAGATGGCCTTGATCTTGCTCTCTATGTTGAGCATGGCCTCGGCACACTTGATGATCTCCTCCCCCACAGGGGTGATCCTGTGCAGGTGCTTGCCGCGACGCTCGAAGATGCGTACCCCCAGCTCGCTCTCCAGCAAGCCGATCTGCTTGCTCACCCCAGGCTGGCTGGTATAGAGCGCATCGGAAGCGACGGAGACGTTGAGATTGTGGTCCCGCACCGCGATCAGATACTTCAACTGCTGTAGTTTCAAGGTTGCACCCTCACAGGCTGGCGCGGCTGTCGTCAGATGGACAAGGCCGCCACAAATGGCGGCCAGTGTACCATCCGAACTCGGCATATCACCGCTTGATCCTTAATTTTGCTACAAAATCTAGCATCTGCAGGGTGGATATGACAAACGGACGCTCAGCGCACGGCAGGCCCGACCGGCAGCATGCCGAGGAACTGCAGCAGCCACTGCATCATGGTGGCCGAGTCCACTTCCCCCTCCAGGGAGGAGAGGCTGCTCTGGTAGTCCTCGTCGGGCAACCGATCCCGCCGCCGCTCGATCAGTGCCCGGTTGTACTCCACAGAAAACTCCGGATGACCCTGGATGGCGACTATGTGATCCCCCTGCAGGAACATGAAGTTCGGGCAGAAGTCGTTGCCCGCCAGCAGGGTCGCCCCCGGGGGCAACTGCTCCACCTGATCCTGGTGACTGGCCAGGATCCGTATGGTCTCGAGCCCCGGCTGCATCCAGGGTTTCGCCTCCTGCATGGGGTGAACCGAGACCCCCAGCCCCCAGCCCTTGGTGGATTTCACCACCTCTCCCCCCAGCGCCTGGGCGATCACCTGATGGCCGAAGCAGATGCCGGCCAGCTTGACGTTGGCATCGTGGGCCCGCCGGATCCAGTCGCGCAGCGCCAGGATCCAGGGGATGTCGCTGTAGGCATCGTGGCGCGAGCCTGTGATGAGCCAGGCATCGCACTCGTTCAAGTCGCTCGGCAGCTCGCCGTCGAGCGCCGACCAGACCCTGTATTCCAACGCCGGGGCCAGGGCCCGGAATCCCTTGATAAACATCTCGGAGTAAACGGGGCCAAAACTCCCAACCAAGTCGGGGTCCAGCCGGTCACAATCGAGAATTCCCAGTCGCATCTGTTACTCCTTCACAGGGATAGCGGGACACGCCGGCGGACTCCTTCCGCCGGGCCATGCCAGGGCTAGCTGCTGCATGTTGATCATTTCATGGTCGGCATGGAGAACTCGGCGCCGGCCCGCAAGCTCTGGGGCCAGCGCGCAGTCACCGTCTTCATCCGGGTATAGAAGCGTACCCCGTCCGGCCCGTGTATGTTGAGCGGCCCGAAGATGGATCGCTTCCAGCCACCGAAGCTGTGAAACGCCATGGGCACAGGGATGGGTACGTTCACCCCTACCATACCGACCTGAACCCTCGTGGTGAAGTCCCTTGCGGTATCCCCGTCGCAGGTAAAGATGGCGGTGCCGTTGCCGTACTCGTGTTCGTTGATGAGGCGCAGGGCCGTCTCGTAGTCCGGCGCCCGCACGATGGCGAGCACGGGGCCGAAGATCTCCTCCCGGTAGATACGCATCTCGGGGCCGACCCGGTCGAACAGGCTGCCCCCGATGAAGTAGCCCTCACCGTGGCTGACACCGCGACCATCGACCACCAGTTCGGCCCCCTCTGCCACCCCCTGATCCACGTAGCCGCGCACCTTGGCCAGGTGTTCGCGGCTGATGAGCGGCCCCATCTCGTTCTCCGGGCTCTGACCCAGACCGGGCCCGACCCGCAGCGCCGCCACCAGGGGCGAGAGTTTCGCGACCAGCGCATCTGCGGTGGCATCGCCGACCACCAGAGCCACCGAGATCGCCATGCAGCGCTCGCCGGCCGCGCCGTAGGCCGCTCCCATCAGGGCAGAGACCGCCTGATCGAGATCCGCATCCGGCATCACCAGCATGTGGTTCTTGGCACCGCCCAGGGCCTGCACCCGCTTGCCGTGGGCCGAGGCGGTGGCATAGATGTACTGGGCTATGGGGGTGGAGCCGACGAAAGACACCGCCTGTACCCGCGGGTCGGTCAGCAGCACATCCACCACCTCCTTGTCGCCGTTGACCACGTTAAGCACCCCGTCCGGCAGACCCGCCTGCTTGAGCAGTTCGGCCATGCGCAGGGCCAGAGAGGGATCCTTCTCGGACGGCTTGAGGATGAAGCTGTTGCCGCAAGCCAGCGCCACCGGGAACATCCAGAGCGGCACCATGGCCGGGAAGTTGAACGGCGTGATGCCGGCGCAGACCCCCACCGGCTGCATCATGGAGTGGCTGTCCACCCCCCGGCCCACGTTGAGGGAGTGCTCCCCCTTGAGCAGATGGGGAATGCCGCAGGCAAACTCCACCACCTCCAGCCCCCGGGTCAGTTCCCCCTGGGCGTCGGAGAACACCTTGCCGTGCTCGCGGCTGATGAGGCGGGCCAACTCGTCCCTGTGCTGCTCCATCAGCTCCTTGAAGCGGAACATCACCCGTGCCCGCACCAGCGGCGGGGTCTGGGACCAATCGGCGAAGGCGCGCTCGGCGCTGGCGATGGCATCGAGGCACTCGGCAGCGGTGGAGAGGGCCACAGTGCCCTGCTGCTGGCCGGTGGCCGGATCGAAGATGGCGCCGAAACGCTCGCTGCGGCTCTCTGTGGTTTCACCGTCGATGAAGTTGTCGATCCTGTAACTCATAAATCCTCCGTGATGGGTCATTCGCGTCATTCCTGCGCGCGGCCGTGGGCATCAGGCACAGGAAGAGGGCGCCCGACGGGCGCCATGCAATCGGGTGAAACGTTATTCCTGGGTCTGCAACACGTCCTGCAGCAGAGTGAAGAGGTCGTCAATCTGGCTGCGCTCGATGATGAGGGGGGGTGACAGGGCGATGATGTCGCCGGTCACCCGGATAAGTGCCCCCTTCTCGAAGCAGCGTACGAACACCTCGTAGGCCCGCTTGCCCGGCGCGTCTGGCAGGGATTCGAGCTCTATGCCCGCCACCAGACCGTAGTTGCGCACATCCTTCACATGCTTGCAGCCCCTGAGGGAATGGGCCGCCTCCTCCCAGTAGCCGGCCAGATCGGCGGCGCGAGTCAGCAGATTCTCGTTGCGGTAGATCTCGAGCGTCGCCAGACCCGCGGCGGCGGCCACAGGGTGACCGGAATAGGTGTATCCGTGGAACAGCTCGATGGCCCCCTTGCCTGCGGCCATCATGTCGTCATAGATGTGGTTCTGGACCAACACCGCGCCCATGGGAATGGCGCCGTTGGTGAGCCCCTTGGCGCAGGTGATAAGGTCGGGGATGACGTCGAACTCCTGGGCGGCAAAGGCGGAGCCCAGGCGACCGAAGCCTGTGATCACCTCGTCGAAGATCAGCAGGATGCCGTGTTTGGTGCAGATCTCCCTCAGCCGCTTGAGGTAGCCCTTTGGCGGCATGATGACGCCGGTGCTGCCGGCGATGGGTTCGACGATGACGGCCGCTATGTTGCTGGCATCATGGAGGAAGACGATCTTCTCCAGCTCGTCGGCCAGGGTGAGATCTTCCTCGGGCAAGCCCCTGGTGAAGGCATTTTTCCCTATGTTGAGGGTGTGGGGCAGGTGATCCACCCCCCCAAGCAGGGAGCCAAACCACTTGCGGTTGCCGGGAATGCCCCCCACCGAGATGCCGCCGAAGCCGACCCCGTGGTAACCGCGCTCACGACCGATCAGCCGGGTGCGGGTGCCCTGACCGCGGGCCCGCTGCCAGGCCAGCGCTATCTTGAGCGCCGTGTCGACAGATTCGGAGCCAGAGTTGGTATAGAAGACGTGGCCGAAACCCTTGGGGGCTATCTCCACCAGCCGGTTGGCCAGCTCGAACGGCAGAGGGTGTCCCATCTGGAATGTGGGGGCGAAATCGAGGTGGGAGATCTGCTGGGAGACCGCCTCGGCAATCTCGCGTCGACCATGGCCCGCGTTGCAACACCAGAGCCCGGCAGTGCCATCCAGTATCTTGCGGCCATCCTCTGAGTGATAATACATCCCCTCTGCCGACTTCAGGATGCGCGGCGCCGCCTTGAACTGCTGGTTGGCGGTGAAGGGCATCCAGAAGGCGGACATGTCGGGGGTATTGATGTCGCTAATCGGTTTCATGGTCACCTCATCCTTAAGGCGTTTAGTAACACTTGGCTGATGCCTATTAAATTAAACACCTGAGTTCCTAAAAAGGGGCGGTTTATCGCCCCTGCTTGGTGTCACCCCCTCGGGGTGGTATAAGATATTTAACACAATTTTAATAATAGTAAACAGTCAAGGAGTGTCTATCGATGGATATCGGTCACCGCCTCAAGGCGGTTCGCACCAAGGCGGCCCTCTCCCAGCGCGAGCTGGCCAAGCGCTCCGGTGTGACCAACGGTTTTATCTCCCAGATCGAGAAAAATCAGGTGAGCCCCTCGGTCGCGTCGCTGCGCAAGGTGCTGGAAGGCATCCCCATGTCGCTCGCCAGCTTCTTCACCGATGAGACGGAGATGGATTCCGAGGTGATCTTCCGCGCGGATGACATGCCAGATCTCGGCACCCACCCCATCAGTTACCGTCTGGTGGGCCACAGCCGCGCCAACCGCGCCATCGGCATGATGCAGGAGATACTGCCCCCGGGTGCCGACACCGGTGACGACATGCTGAGTCACGAAGGGGAAGAGTGCGGCATCGTCATCCGGGGTCAGGTAGAAGTCACCGTCGGCGAGCAGGTACATCTGCTGGCCCCAGGGGATGGCTACTACTTCGACAGCCGCACCCCGCACCGCTTCCGCAACGTGGGGGAGCAGGAGTGCGTGCTGATCTCTGCCAACACGCCGGCCAGCTTCTGATCCCCATGGGTGGCCAGGGCCGCTCGCTCCTCCACGAAGCGGCCCTGCAGCCTGGTTAAGGTCAGCCGCAGATCGGGGTCTGGACTCGGGCACGGAGCGGCAAGTGTTTAATGAATTGTTACAAGATGGATTTACAAGCGGCAGGATGTTTAGCATATTGATACGCGAAGACGTTTTTTGCCGGTTCAAGGAGTGAACATGAGTGACCTGACCCTGGCCCAGTGGCAACACAAGGCCGCCCATCTGACCCTGCCCTCGCAAGCCTTTATCGATGGCAATTACCGGGATGCCATCAACGGCGCCACCTTCGATTGCATCAACCCGGCCAACGGCCAGTTGCTGACCAAGGTGGCCTCCTGCGACGCCGCCGACGCCGAGCTGGCGGTGCAGGCCGCCCGCGCCGCCTTCGATGACAAGCGCTGGAGCGGGCTCTCCCCGAAACAGCGCAAACTGATCATGCAGCGCTTCGCCGAGTTGATGCGCCTCAACCAGGTGGAGCTGGCCCTGCTGGAGTCCCTGGACATGGGCAAACCCATCGGCGATGCCATGGGCTATGACGCCCCGGCCGCCGCCAACTGCATCGCCTGGAACGCCGAAGCCATCGACAAGATCTACGATCAGGTCGCCCCGGTGGAAGAGTCCGCCCTGGCCCTGGTGACCCGGGAGGCGCTCGGGGTTGTGGCGGCCATAGTGCCCTGGAACTTCCCGCTGGTGATGGCCTGCTGGAAGCTGGGCCCGGCGCTCGCCACCGGCAACTCCGTCATCCTCAAGCCCTCCGAGAAATCCCCCCTCACCGCCCTGCGCATCGCGGGTCTGGCCAAAGAGGCGGGCATCCCGGACGGCGTCTTCAACGTGCTGCCGGGCTTTGGCCACACAGTGGGCGAGGCGCTGGCCATGCACATGGACGTGGACTGCATCACCTTCACCGGTTCCACAAAAATCGGCAAGCATCTGGTACAGTGCTCCGGCAAGTCGAACCTCAAGCGCGCCTTTATGGAGTGTGGCGGCAAGAGCCCCAACATAGTACTGGCGGACGCGCCGGATCTGGACGCCGCCGCCAGGAGTGCCGTGGGCGCCATCTTCTACAACCAGGGCGAGGTGTGCACCGCTGCCTCCCGCCTGCTGGTGCAAAACAGCATCAAGCCGCAGTTCATGGAGCGCCTGCTGGCCCATGCCCGCGAGTGGATAGCCGCCAACCCGCTGGATCCCGCCACCCGCATCGGCGCCATGGTGGACGGCATCCAGATGGAGCAGGTGCTGAACTACATCGCCATCGGCCAGCAGGAGGGCGCCAAGCTGCTGCTGGGGGGCAAACGCACCCACACAGAGAGCGGCGGCTTCTATATCGAGCCCACCATCTTCGACGACGTAACCCCGCAGATGCGCATCTTCCGGGAGGAGATCTTCGGCCCTGTGCTGGCGGTGACCGGTTTCGACACCCTCGAAGAGGCCATCGCCCTCGGCAACGACACCGACTACGGCCTGGCGGCGGCGATCTGGACGGCGGATCTCAACAAGGCGGTCAAGGGCTCCCGCGCCCTGCGCGCCGGCACCGTGTTCGTCAACAACTGGGATGGGGGCGACATGACGATGCCGTTCGGCGGCTTCAAGCAGTCCGGCAACGGGCGCGACAAGTCATTGCACGCGCTGGAGAAATATACCGAGCTGAAAAGTACCTGGATCCAGCTCGATTAACGTCGAATATGACGAGATCAGGCAATAAAGGGGGAGAAATCCCCCTTTTTCATTTTTACCCTTTCCTCAACAGCCTCAATCGATATAATCATCAAATAGACAAGCCCTTAAATATAAAGATAAAAATGCTGTTTTTTCTGGGAAGTGTACTGTTTCTGGTGGTGGGCCTGCCGCTGCTCTTCTTCATGCTGGGCGAGGGTGAGGCCTATGTGACCTGGGGTCCCTGGATCTCCGCCATCGCACTCATGCTGTGGCTGCTCATGGATGTAGAGAAGATCCGTCGCGGCGGTCGGCGCTGAGTCGATTCCATGCTGTAAAAATCTCGCCAAACGGCATTTATTAACTTCTTTCCCCCCAAAAGGATGGCTACACTGCACTTTTGCGATGTTTTCCAACATCCGACTCTCCAGTGAAGGTTATCCGCATGCAGCAACAGATCCAGCGCCAGGGCATCATCTATGCCCTGTGCGCCTATACCCTTTGGGGCCTGGCACCCATCTACTTCAAGACCATTTCCGCCGTCCCGGCCGCCGAGATCCTGACCCACCGCATGATCTGGTCCTGCGCCCTGCTGATGGTGCTGACCCTGATCGGCCGCCAGTGGCACAAGGTGCAGACGGTGTTGCGCCAACCCAGGGTGCTGCTCACCCTGACCTTCACCTCGGTCACAGTCGGTGGCAACTGGCTGCTGTTCATCTGGGCCATCAACAACGGTCACATGCTGGATGCCAGCCTCGGCTACTACATCAACCCCCTGTTCAACGTGCTGCTCGGCATGGTGTTTCTGAGCGAGAAGCTACGCCGCCTGCAGTGGTGGGCGGTGGGACTGGCGGTGATAGGGGTTGCCGTCCAGCTCATCGCCTTCGGCTCCCTGCCCTGGATAGCCCTGGTGCTGGCCTCGAGCTTCGCCATCTATGGCCTGATCCGCAAGAAGCTGGCCCTGGATGCCCTCACCGGCCTGCTGATCGAGACCATGATAATGTTGCCGCCGGCCGCCATCTACCTCTGGGGATTCGCCGACAGTCCCACCAGCCACCTCACGCAAAACGACTGGCACCTGAACCTGCTGCTGATCGCCGCCGGGGCCGTCACCACGGCGCCCCTGCTCTGCTTCACCGCCGCCGCCACCCGGCTCAAGCTCTCCACCCTGGGCTTCTTCCAGTACATAGGCCCCAGCCTGATGTTCATCCTGGCGGTCACCCTCTACGGGGAGGCGCTGGCGCTGGACAAGATGATCACCTTCGGCTGCATCTGGAGCGCTCTGGTGCTGTTCAGCCTGGACGGATTGCGCAGCGGCAAGCGGCGTCAGGGGGCCGGTTGAGCAGCCGAATGCCCGGCCACTGCAATAATCTACAAGCCAGGAGTCGGCTTTCGGGTTATCAATAGGCCATGAGCGCCTCTCCATCCCGCATCCATTACTGGCAATCCCGGCTGCTGCCGGGAGTTGAACTCTCCCACTCCCATCACAGGGAGTTCAGCTATGGCCGCCACGTGCACCTGGACTACCACATAGGTCTGGTGCAGCAGGGCGGCCAGAAGTTCATCCACAAGGGCAGCAGCCACAACCTGGTGCGCGGCCAGCTCTCCACCGTCAACCCTGACGAGATGCACGACGGCCTCAGCCTGCTGCCGGAAGGGTACGAGGTACGGGTGTTCGCCATCGCCCCGGAGCAGCTGGCCCGCTGGCTGCCGGACAGCCCGGAGCCCTTCTTCGACCAGGGCTTGCAGCGCCGACCCGACCTCTATCAGGGCTTCGCCCGGCTGCACATGTATCTGGATCAACCCGAGCCCGATGCCCTGCTGGCGGAGAGCCAACTCTTGGCCCTGCTCGGCGAGCTGCTGCACCTGGCACCGGAGCGCCATGCCCTGGCGGATCCCCAGATAAGGTTCCTGCGCGACCATCTGCTGGGCCAGCTGGACGGGCACCACAGCCTGGAGGATCTGGCCGCCCTGTTCGGGCTGGATCGCTTCGCCTTCCTGCGTCAGTTCAAGAAAAAGACCGGCATGACCCCCTACGCCTGGCTCAAGCGGCTGCGTCTCGAGCGCGGCAAGCTCCTGCTCGCCCGTGGCCTGCCGGTGAGCGAGGTGGCGCTGGCGGTCGGTTTCTTCGATCAGAGCCACTTCCACCATGGTTTTCGCCAGGCGTTCGGGCTGACCCCGGCGGACTACCGTCAGCAGATGCTCCCCAGCTGACCAACCCCACTGCAATCTTTTACAAGCCAGACCCTGCCCCCATCCCCCATGCTGCTGCCTCATCTTTGTAGCGAGGTATGCCATGTTCACCAGCCTGTTTCTGACCATAGGTCTCATCCACCTGATCGCTCTGGCGAGCCCGGGCCCGGATTTCGCGCTCATCCTGCGCACCAGCCTGCACAGGCCCACGGCGCTCGGGGCCGCGCTTGGCATCGCCATTGCCATCCTGCTGCACGCCACCCTCAGCCTCACCGGCATCAGCCTGCTGATCGCGAGCCAACCCTGGCTGTTCCTGGCGGTGAAGGTGGTGGGTGCCCTCTATCTGGGCTGGCTCGGCTGGGGGGCTATCAAGGCGGCGCGCCGCGGCTCCGCCACCCAGGCACTGCGGGCTGGCGGTGAGTTGCAGGGCTGGAACCGGGGGCTCAGAGCCGGGATCGCCACCAACCTGCTCAACCCCAAGGCGCTGCTGTTCTTCATGGGGTTGCTGGCGGCCATGGTGACGCCCCAGGTGGATGGCCTGACCCGGGGCCTGCTGATCCTGGAGCTTTTCCTGCTCTCCCTGGCCTGGTTCGGGTTGCTGGCCTGGAGCCTCTCCACCGCCCGGGCCCAGCACCTGTTAAGCCGGGTGCAACGGCCCCTGAACCTGGTCACTGGGCTGCTGTTCGGCGCCGTCAGCCTCTCCATCCTGGTGGAGCTGGCCGGGGAGGCGAGCGCCTACATCTGAGCAGCAATGCAAGCCACACCCATCCCCGAGCGGGCCCAGCAGCGGCTCGGCCGAGTACAACGGCCTGCTGTTCGGTATCACCGGCCCAGTCTCTCCATCCTGGAAGAACTGGCCGGGTAGGCGAGCGCCTACATCTGAGCCATGCGGGCCAAGCCCGCCGTCAAGCGGGGTGGTATCGGACTCATTGTGGGATTAGGATGCACGCCTTCACCACAATAACGTTACGGATGTATCGGCATGACTCGACAATGGTCGCTCCCCATAGTGGCACTCGCGGGGGGAGCCTTGCTCTGGCTCGGCACCACCTTCGGCATGAAGTGGGCCCTGATGGCCCTGATCGGATTCGGCTTCGGCTTCACCCTCTCCTTCAGCCGCTTCGGCATCGTCTTCGGTTGGCGCGAGATGCTGACCAGGCGCAACAGCTACTACGTGCGGGTGCACCTGCTCACCATCGCCATCGAGATCCTGCTGTTCACCACCTTCCTCTCCTTCACTCACGCCCTCTTTGGCGATGCCATGGTGGGCAACGTCATGGCCATTGGCGTCCCCTTCATCGTCGGTGCCTTCCTGTTCGGCATCGGCATGCAACTGGCGGGGGTCTGCGCCACCGGCACCCTCTACTGCTGTGGCGAGGGGCAACCCCGTTTCTGGCTGGTGCTGGTCTGCTACGGCATAGGCACCCTCATCAGCAACCAGTTTCGTCCCGAGCTGGAGGCCAGCTTCTCCAGCCAGGTGGTGCTGGCCCGGGATCTGACCGGCAATCTCTGGAGCGGCATGCTGCTCAACCTGGCGCTGGTCGCCCTGCTCTTCCTGCTGTTTCGCAAGAGCGAACTCAATCGCACCGGTGAGGTGAAGCCCATCTTCAGCGGCAGCAACCTGTTCTGGCGCGATGGCCGCTTCACAGTGCTGACCGGCGGCATCCTTATCGCCCTGCTCAACTCTGCCGTGGTGGCCCTGCACGGTTCGGCCTGGACCATCACGGGCGCCGTCTATGACATGGCGCTATGCGGCGCCTCCCTGTTCGGCCTGTTCGAGGGTAACCCCAAGCTGGCCCAACCGCTGTTCATCAACCCCATGGTCGGCATGTTCTGGCTGGGGATCCTGGGGGCGGCGCTGGCCCGTTGCCTGAGCGGCGGCGGCAATCACACCCCGATCCGCATAGGCAACAGCCTGGCGGCCATCATAGGTGGTCTGTTGATGGGGATGGGGGCCATGTACAGCGCCTGCAACCTGGGCGGCTTCTTCGACGGCACGGCGTCGGGCAGCCTGCACGGCTGGGTCTGGATGCTGATGGCCCTGGCGGGCAGCATCATAGGCATACGTCTGCGGCCGCTGTTCAAACTCTGATGCAGTAACGGGATGGCGCGGTAGACGCCATCCCGTCAATCTCCCTCCCCTTTATCCCGCCAATTGCACCGCCAGACGCTGGACACGCCGCCCTGCTCACTCCCCCCGTTGCTTCACCTTGCGCAGGTAGAGATACCCCTCTCCCGGGCTGCCCCAGCGCTGGCGGGCGCCGTTGTCATAGGCCCTGTCCAGCAGCCTGACGCTGTTGGGGCCTATCCAGAGGTATTGCACCAGGGTAGTGGCGCCGCCAAAGTCGGTGGCACAGCTGCCGACCTTGCTGTGGCCCGCGTACTCTCCGCTGGCCTGGCGGGTCAGCCAGATCTCGCAGCCCTGGCGCAGGGAGAGTTGTTGCGGGGTGAGGGAGTCGAGCAGTTCGGGTTGACGCCAGGCGCCGGCAAAGTCGGTGGCCCTCGGCATGGTCAGCTCGGCCATCAGGATGCGGCCATCGGGCAGCGGGGTGAAACGGTAGATGCGCTGACGGAACGGGCGCACCGCCCGCTCGCTCAGGAACTGCTCGGCATAGACCCAGCGAAAGGGGCCTTCTCCGGGCCAGATCTCCACCAGACGCAGCTCGGCGCTGGTGAAACGCGGGTCGTAACCGGCCTGCTCCTGGCTGGAGAACTCGCCGGTGAACCAGGAGAGCAGCGGCTCCATCTTCCCCTGCACCGGCGACGAACTGGCCACGAAGGGAACGGGGTTGGCCCACACCAGGCAGGCGTAAAACAACCCCAGCAGGGCCACCATCAGCTTTGTCATCGAATCCTTCCGAGTCGCTTGCATGGCGGCGATTATATGAGCGAACGGCGACAATAACCTCAACCTTGATCAACTCCTTGCCAATACGCTGAAAAATCACTGTGTTAGCGAAGAAGTGCGACGCAGGACCGCGATCATGGCCACGGCAAGGCCAGAGCCCGAAACGTCCCCCTCCCCCTGTCACCTTACGCCGTTTGTCCCCGCTGAGAACGCTCCGCTGTGCCAGACTTGACGGTGGCTGACTGGCGCATCGGGTCTCCTTGATCTTGCCCTGGGCCGCTTCCATGCTCATGTCTCAACGTGCATCCAGAGAACCCCCTATGAACTCACCCCGTTTTTCCCCCATAGATCCCATCTCCCGCTACTCGGAGATCCTGTTCGGCCTGCTGATGGTGCTCACCTTCACCGGTTGCTTCAATGCGTTCGAGGCGGGGCGCGCCGAGGTCAGGGATCTGCTGATCGCCGGCATCGGCTGCAACATCGCCTGGGGCATTATCGATGCCATCGTCTACCTCATCACCACCCTGACCGAGCGGGGCCGAGCCCTGCGGTTGTTGCAACAGTTGCGCCTGCTGACACCCGGTGATGAGAGGGGTATAACGGCACTGCGAGACGCCCTGCCCGGCCCGCTGGCGGCGATCTGCCGCGACCCTGAGCTCAGGGACTGGCAGGTGCGTCTGCAGCAACACCCCGAACTGGGCCAGGGGGGCATCTGGCGCTGGAATGACCTGCTCAACAGCCTGGGGGTCTTCTTCATGGTGTTCCTCTCCACCTTCCCCGTGCTGCTGCCCTTCTTCTTCATGCAGGATCCCGTTCCGGCCCTGCGCCTCTCACACACCATCGCCCTGCTGATGCTGATGGGAATTGGCTACGGGCTGGCCCGCTATGCCGGTTCACCACGCCCTTGGCTTATCGGCGTGATCTTCGCAGTCGCGGGCGTCGCCATCGTACTGCTCACCATCGCCCTGGGCGGTTGAGGAGACGCGCGGCGGGAGGCTTGCCCCTTGTTCCCCATCCGGCCAGCGGCCAACTTCGGCATGGGCGACTATTCTTGCTGCGGACCAACCGAGGAGGAGCCCCTCATGACGACAGGAATTGTGACCCTGCACCGCGTACTCAAGGCCCCGCCGATGCGGGTGTACAGAGCCTTTATCGAGGCGGACGCCCTGGCCAAGTGGCTGCCGCCCCATGGCTTCACCTGCCGGGTAGAGCAGCTGGAGGCCCGCGTCGGCGGCACCTTCAGGATGGCGTTCTTCAATTTCGGCAACGGCCACAGCCATGCCTTCGGCGGCGAGTATCTCGAGCTGGAACCGGGCAAGCGCATCCGCTATACGGATCGCTTCGACGACCCCAATCTGCCGGGGGAGATGCACGTCACCATCACCCTCACCCAGGTGCTGTGCGGCACCGATCTCGCCATCGAACAGGCAGGGATCCCGGCAGCCATCCCGGTCGAGATGTGCTACCTCGGCTGGCAGGAGTCCCTGACCCAGCTCGCCGCCCTGGTCGAACCCGAGATCCCGAACGAATAACCCGGCACCATCCCGGGGATGCCGGGCCCGCGAAAAAGCAAAGAGCCTGCCGGATGGCAGGCTCTTTTCATGTGCAATGCCCAGCACTCATTGCAGGTTCAGGCCACCCAGGTAATCCCGCTTGCCCAGATCCACCCCGGCCTGGCGCAGCAGGGCATAGGTCATGGTCAGGTGGAAGTAGAAGTTCGGAATGCCGTATTCATGGACGCAGGTGTGGCCGTCCATCCCCTTGCCACCGGCCCAGTAGGGGTAGTAGTGACCGCTTGCATACTGGCTGAAATCGGCGTCCAGCTTGCTCTGCAGATAGACGATGGTCTTGGCCACGTGGGCGCGCAGATCCGCCATGGTTTTGGGATCATCCCCCAGCACCGGCGGCTCGCTCAGGCTGGCGGTGGCGACCACGGCGCGAGCGCTATCACAGCAGATCAGCACCTGCTTGGCCAGCGGCAGCATGTCGACGATGAGGCGCTCATTGAAGAAGTTGTCCACATTGAATTTCTTCGCCTCGGCGTGGGCCTCGGCCTTGGCCAGACACTGGTCCAGGTTGGTCAGCATCTTGATGAACTGGGCGGCGATATCACGATTCATAATGCACTCTCGGTTGGTTGAAGGCGGTAAAACGAGCGGCTCCACTATAGCGCATCCCCCTTGCAGTTCGAGCCCGGAGAGATGAAAAGCGGGGGCCCCCTCCCCGCCCTGCGACAGGCAGTGGCGGCCTCGGCGAGGCACCCGTTGCCAGCGCACCCGGGCTGCCCGCCACCCCGAGTCCCTCTTTCCCCTTTTTTTGATCTGTGACAGGCATCTCGTTTTTCGATGGGCGTAGTCTGGAGCCCGTTGCCCCGGCACGGGCCGGGGCGCCAATCCCACAAGGAGAATGCCATGAAGATCTACGATCGAAACCGCAATGTGCTGACCCTGGGCCAACGGGTGATGATTGCCGCCACCGGTGCGGTCGACACCCTGAAGGAGGCGCACACCGACAACCTGACCCCCTATGAGGCGGAGCATGAGAAGTGCGTGCTGCTGGCGAACAACCAGGAGCGTTACGCCCCCATCGAGTTGATTAGACTAGGCTGATCCCGCTTTCCGTCACCCTACTCTTTACAATTCACCCGGCCGCCGCGCTCTGTCTGTGGCCGGGTTTCTGACTCCCATCTGTTTCTTCGAGATGTGCTCGCGTCATCTCCCCGTTATCTGGCGTCGATGGCTTATCCAACAGAGTGGAGGCCCCAGCTTCCCCGCTCCCCAAGATGTCGCCCGCCACCGGACGGCACGAGTCACTTGCATAATAGAAGTAAGGGTCGTATGGTTACTTCCATTATGCAAGTAACCTGATGGCACAACATGCGCAAGAAGAGTCTGAGTGAACAGCAGTGCCCCATCGCCCGCAGCCTGGATCACGTCGGCGAATGGTGGAGTCTGCTGATTATCCGCGATGCCATGCATGGCCTGTCGCGCTTCGATGAATTTCAAAAGAGCCTTGGCATCTCCCCCAACATACTGACCCGACGCCTGACCGCCCTGGTCGAGGGGGGCCTGATGGAGAAGCGGCTCTACTCCGAGCGCCCCCCTCGCTATCAATATGCACTCACCCCCCGCGGCCAGGATCTCAGCGCCGTGCTGATCGCGCTGCTCACCTGGGGCAACAACCACCTGGCGCCCGAGGGGGCCAGCATCCAGCTGAGAGATGCCCAGACGGGCGAACTGGTCGAGCCCATGCTGGTGGACAAGCGCACGGGTCAGGAGATTTCACCCTCGCGCCACACCCTGGTGCCGGGACCGGCCGCCAGTGACGGCATGAAGCAGCGTCTGTGCCATGCCAATGGCGTGATGAGCGGCGATAACCCTTCAAAACAGGAATCAGAATCATGAGCTCAACTCGCATCGTGGTGACAGGAATGGGAGCGGTGACTCCGCTTGGATATGGGGTGGAAACAGTGTGGCAGCGGCTGCTGGCGGGCCAGTCCGGCTTGCGCCGCCTGCCGGAGGCCTTCACCGAAGGGCTGGCCGCCAAGGTGGGCGCCATGGTGCCCTCCCTGACAGAAGATCCCCTGGCCGGGTTTGATCCTGATGCTGTGGTCCCGAGTAAGGAGCAGAAGAAGATGGATCGCTTCATCCTCTTTGCCATTGCCGCGGCCAAGGAGGCCCTGCTGCAGGCCAACTGGGTCCCCAGGACGGCGGCTGAGCAGGAGCGCACCGCCACCATCATCGCCTCGGGCATCGGCGGCTTCCCCGCCATCGTCGATGCGGTGCGCACCACGGATGAACGGGGACCGCGCCGCCTGTCCCCGTTCACCATCCCCTCCTTCCTGGTCAACATGGCGGCGGGCCATGTCTCCATCAACTTCGGCTTCAAAGGGCCGCTCGGGGCACCGGTCACGGCCTGCGCCGCAGGGGTGCAGGCCATTGGCGACGCCGCCCGCCTCATTCGCTGCGGTGAGGCCGACATCGCCATCTGTGGCGGGGCCGAAGCCACCATTGACCGCGTCAGTCTGGGCGGGTTTGCCGCTGCTCGCGCGCTGTCCTCAGCCTATGCCGATGACCCCGAAGCGGCCTCCCGCCCCTTCGATGTCGACCGCGATGGGTTTGTCATGGGCGAAGGGGCCGGGATCCTGGTGATTGAATCCCTGGAACACGCCCTGGCCCGGGGCGCCACCCCCATAGTGGAGCTGGTGGGCTATGGCACCAGTGCCGACGCCTATCACCTCACCGCCGGTCCCGAAGATGGCGACGGCGCACGCCGCGCCATGATGGCGGCCCTGGCTCAGGCCGGCATTCAGGCGGCGGATGTCCAGCACCTCAATGCCCATGCCACCTCGACCCCGGTGGGTGACAGGGGGGAGCTCGCCGCCATCAAGCGCGTATTTGGTGACAACAACCAGATAGCGGTGACCTCCACCAAGTCCGCCACCGGCCATCTGCTGGGGGCCGCCGGGGGGATAGAGGCCATCTTCACCGCCCTGGCCATT
Source organism: Aeromonas sp. S2(2024) (assembly GCF_041402505.1). Lineage (NCBI taxonomy): Bacteria > Pseudomonadati > Pseudomonadota > Gammaproteobacteria > Aeromonadales > Aeromonadaceae > Aeromonas > Aeromonas sp. S2(2024). The sequence continues at coordinate 632 of NZ_JBGLRL010000017.1, read as the reverse complement.
CGCGACCAGAGAGTGCCTGCCACCCGCAACCTGCAGCAACCCGACCCGTTCGCCGACGGCGTGGACATAGTGCGGGGCACGGCCCGTGACATGGGGATCGAGCACGCCATCTCCAATGGGTTTGGCTTTGGCGGTGTGAATGCCAGCGTGCTGTTCAAGCGCTGGCGGGGGGCCTGATCTCGCCGGTGACTGGGCAGTTTGCCGTTGACTGACCTGTCGGCGAACGCCTCGCCGACACTCTTCATCTTGGGACACCCACCTTTTTGAGCTCGACCGCCAACCACTGCGACACGCACAACAAGATGGGTGTCCCAGATTTCCTGTTCAAAAAGATGGGAGACCCGGACTTCCGCCTCCCAGATCTCCTGCCATAAAAAGACCCAAACTGAAGGGCTCAGTCTGGGTCAGGTTGCGAGTCAGTTGACTAGCAGAGGGTCATCATTTGCTGCTGATATCGTCCAGGATCAGCAGCTCAGGATCCACGCCACCGACACTGTCAGACAGGGCCGCGGCTGTCAGCACCTGTAGTGGTCAACTAAATCCGGACACTTGGTTAGGCCGATCCTCGGCTTTTGCTGGCGCGATCCCGTCATTGTGTTGATGTGGACGCCGCCAGTTGTAGTAATCCATCA
>NZ_JBGLRL010000016.1:0-100262 GCF_041402505.1 Aeromonas sp. S2(2024) | reverse complement strand
GATGGATTACTACAACTGGCGGCGTCCACATCAACACAATGACGGGATCGCGCCAGCAAAAGCCGAGGATCGGCCTAACCAAGTGTCCGGATTTAGTTGACCACTACAAACACAATGACGGGATCGCGCCAGCAAAAGCCGAGGATCGGCCTAACCAAGTGTCCGGATTTAGTTGACCACTACAGTGTGACATGAACGGACATTACAGCTAGCCCACGCTAACTGACCAAAAGCGGGAGCGGTTTTGAATCCCCCTCTTATTCGCTGAGGCAAGCCCGCTTGTCCAGGCCGCGAGACAGGATGTCGAGCGAGCGGCGCCGGGCCATGGACGGCCCGTCGGCGCGTGCCGTCGGACAAGCGGGTGAGCCGAAGGAACCCGACGTAAGTCGGGCGAATAAGCGGGGGAGAAGACCTTTGGTGACTTTGGGTCTTTCCAAAGTCACTCGCCCAAGCCCGAAGGGCGGGCGAAACCCCTTCGAGGCCAGCGGCCTCGCGTCCTGCACGGCAAGGCCGTGCCACCACACAACGGCTCCTGCCGCCAACACCATTCCTCGGAACGGACGATTATGCCTGACGGCTAATCGACCCTACGATTGCACGGCGCAGCCGTGCCTGCTCGCCACAGGCACGGAGTCTGGCTGAACGCCCCGGATGCCACCGATAAAGGGGGCCTGGCCGCCCCTATCGGCCCAAAAACGCCTCCCAATCCTTGAACACCGGCTGCAACCCCGCCTGCCGCACGGCAGCGGCCACGTCGCCCAGGGTGCGATCGTCGTGGATGGCAAACTGCTCCAGCTCCTCCGCATCCCCTTCGGCATAGCCACCCGGCTGGGTGCGCGACTCGGCCGACATCTGGGTGATGCCAAGGCGCACCGCGCCGTTGCGAAACGTGGCCGATTCGCGGGTGGAGAGGGACAAGTCCAGGGTCGGCGAGAAGAGGCGCCAGGCACAGATAAGCTGGGCCAGCTGGCGATCCGACATGACCACTTCGGGCTCCAGCCCACCGGTGCAGGGGCGCAGGCGTGGAAACGACAATGAGTAGCGGCTCTGCCAGTGGTGGCGCTCAAGCCAGGCGAGGTGCTCGGCGACAAAGTAGCTGTCGGCACGCCAGTCCGCAGAGAGACCGATCAGCGCCCCCAGCCCTATCTTGTCGATGCCGGCGCGGCCCAGCCGATCCGGCGTGGCAAGGCGCCACGCGATGTCCTGCTTGTTGCCGCGCAGATGGTGGCGGGCGTAAGTGGGGGCGTGGTAGGTCTCCTGATAGACCATGACCGAATCGAGACCGAGGGTCTTGAGCTCGGCATATTCAGCTTGCGAGAGGGGCTGCACCTCCATCGCCAGGGTGCTGAAGTGGCGGCGGATGCGCGGCAGATGCTCGCGAAAGTAGTTCATGCCCACCTTGGTCTCGTGCTCGCCGGTCACCAGCAGCACGCTGTCGAAGCCCCGCGCCTTGAGGGCCAGGCACTCGCGCTCTATCTCTTCGCTGTTCAGGGTCTTGCGCTTCAGGCGGTTGCTCATGGAGAAGCCGCAGTAGGAGCAGTCGTTGGCGCACAGGTTCGACAGATAGAGAGGCACGTAGAAGCCCACTGTGTTGCCGAAACGCTGGCGGGTGAGGCGCTCGGCCTCGGCCGCCATCTGCGGCAGATACGCCTCGGCGGCCGGCGAGATCAGCGCCATAAAGTCCGCCAGGGTGCGGCGGGGGGCGCTCAGCGCCCGTGCCACGTCCGCGGCAGTCTTGGCGCGGATCTGCATGCCGATATCGTCCCACTCCAGCTCCTGCCAGCGGTCGAGAAAGGAAGGTTCGGCTTCATGCGCTCTCACCCCCGACGCCCTCACCCCCAGCCCCTCTCCCGGAGGGAGAGGGGGGCACAGTGCGGCAGAATCGGGGGACCCGTCGAAAGAGGGCATTGCCATTGGCTCTCGCCCTAAGCCAGCATCATGATTCATAGCGCCCCCAGAAAATCGGTCAGGGGGCTGGAGGCGCTGGCCTGGCTGCCGCGCGCCCCGAGGCCCGCCTTATAGGCGCTGCGACCGGCCTCGCAGGCCAGCGCGAAGGCGCGGCCCATGGCCATCGGATCCCCGCTCACGGCAATCGCCGTGTTCACCAGCACGGCGTCGGCCCCCAGTTCGAAGGCGGCGGCGGCGTGGCTCGGCGCACCTATCCCCGCATCCACCACCACGGGCACCTTGGCCTGCTCGACGATGATGGAGAGAAACTCCCGGGTCACCAGCCCCTGATTGGAGCCGATGGGCGCGCCCAGCGGCATCACGGCGGCACAACCCACCTCTTCGAGCCGTTTGCAGAGCACGGGATCGGCGCCGCAATAGGGCAGCACCACGAAGCCCTCTTTCACCAGCTGTTCGGCGGCCTTGAGGGTCTCTATGGGGTCTGGCAGCAGGTATTTGGGATCGGGGTGGATCTCGAGCTTGAGCCAGTTCGTCCCCAGCGCCTCCCGGGCCAGGTGGGCGGCAAACACCGCCTCGGCGGCTGTCTTGGCGCCCGAGGTGTTGGGCAACAGCTTGACCCCGAGGGCCAGCAGCGGCGTGAGGATATCATCGTGGCGCTTGCCGGGCTCGAGGCGCTTGATGGCCATGGTCACCAGTTGGGAGCCGCTCGCCGCTATGGCGGCCGCCATCAGGTCGGGGCGGGCAAACTTGCCGGTGCCGGTGAAGAGGCGCGATGAGAAGGTATGGTTCGCTATGGTCAGCATCTCAGCCTCCGGCGATGGCAGTGAAAAGGTGGATCTCGTCCCCGTCATTGAGGCGGGTGTCTGGCCAGCGGCTGCGGGGCAACACGGCGCCGTTGAGGGCCACCGCCACCCCCTGAGGAGCAATCTCCTGCACCGCCAGCAACTCAGTCAGGCGCTGGCCGGTGGGCAGCGTCAGCTCGATATCGTTCAATCGGATCTTCATGGTTAATCCTTCAGGGCCGGATTGGTGCTGCCGCAGACCGGGCAGTCGGGGTCGGCGGGCAGGCGCAAGGTCTGCCACTCATGGGTCAGGGCATCGAAGCGGCGCAGGGTGCCCGCCACCGTGCTGGGGCGCCCGAGCAGCAGCTTGAGTGCTTCCAGCGCCTGCAATGAGCCCATCACACCCACCAGGGGGCCGGTGACGCCGCTGCGCTGACAGCTCTCCCTTACTTCGGTATCCGCCGGGTAGAGGCAGGCGTAGCAGGCGTGTTCGCTGCTTGTGCGCGCCATCAGCTGACCCTGCCAGCCGACGGCGGCCGCCGAGATCCAGGGCTTGCCCTGCTCGACGCAGGCGGCGTTGATGGCGTGGCGGCTGGCGAGGTTGTCGCAGCAGTCGACAACCAGATCCACCTCGGCCACGAAGCCGGGTAGGCTAGTCCCATCGAGACGCTGGTTGATGGCGATCAGCTCCACGTGGGGGTTGTGGGCCGCCAATCGCTCCCTGGCCAGCTCCGCCTTGGAGCGGCGCAGCCCCTCCCCATCGAACAGGATCTGGCGCGGCAGATTGCTGGAATCCAGGGTGTCGCCATCGGCGAGCCAGAGCGTGCCCACCCCGGCCCCGGCGAGATAGAGGGACAGCGGCGAGCCAAGCCCCCCCAGACCGACGATCAGCACCGACTTGGCTTTCAGCCGCGCCTGCCCCTCTTCCCCTATCTCGGCCAGCATCAGCTGCCTGCCGTATCTCAGGTACTCTTCGTCGCTCAGCGACGCCTCGTCAGAGAGCATGTGCCACCTCCTTTGCCGGGATGGCGGAGCACGCCGGATCCCCCGCCCCCACGGCGGCCAGCAGGCGAGCCGTGGCCCCCCGCCAGTCGTCGCTCCCTGTGATGGCGGAGACCAGGGCTATGCTGCCGACCCCGCTCTCCTTGACTGCCGCCACGCGATCCTCGCCGATGCCGCCGATGGCGACCGTGGGCCACTGCGCCATCAGGGCGCGGTAGTGGTGCAGCCGCACCAGCCCCTGGGGGCGGGACGGCATCTGCTTGGTATTGGTGGGGAAGATATGGCCGAGCGCGATATAGGACGGAGCCAGCTCGCGGGCCCGCATCAGCTCGAAGTAGCCGTGGGTGGAGATGCCAAGGCGCAGGCCGGCGGCCTGAATGGCGGCGAGATCAGACGTTTCCATGTCCTCCTGACCCAGATGTACGCCGTAAGCACCAGCCTCGATGGCCTGCTGCCAGTAGTCGTTGATAAAGAGCCGGGCCCCGAAGCGGCGCCCCAGGGCCACCGCCGCTGCAATGGCGGGCATCACGGCATCGGCGGGCAGATCCTTGATGCGCAGTTGCAGCGTCCTGACCCCGGCTTCCAGCAGCCGCTCCAACCACTGCACCGAATCCACCACGGGATAGAGGCCGAGACAGTGTTCGGTCGAGGCAAAGGGCCCCTGTGGCAGGCGAGCGCTGCTTGTCTCATGCAGGCCGAAGCGGCGATCCAGCGTTGATCCTGTCAGGACGGCGCGGGGGAAGTGGGCAAGATCCCCGGGCCAGCCGAGATGGGCGATAGGGCCGGGACCGGTCCCCACCCCCTGCGCCCCTGCCAGCCCTTGCTGCAGGTAGGCGCGCGCCAGGGTGATGGCGTCCTCCACCGGGTAATCCAGAGCCACCACGGCCGCGATGGCGCTGGCGTAACAGCAGCCGGTGCCGTGGCCATGGCGGGTATTCAGGCGCGGCGCCGCGAGCCAGAACTCGCGGTGCTCATCCTGGTAGTAGTCCAGACAGAGATCCCCGCCCCACTCAAGGTGACCGCCCTTCACCAGGACGGCGCGGGCACCGAGCTCCCGCAGCCTGGCCGCGCCCGCGCTTACCAGCGCGGGGTTGGTCGCCGGAATGCCGGTCAGGGCTTCCAGCTCGGGGCCGTTGGGGGTGATGAGCGACAGCCTTGGCAACAGGTGCTCGCGCACCGCCGCCAGCATGTTGGGCTCCGCCATAGGGGTGCCAGTGCTGGCAATGGCCACCGGGTCATAGACCACGAAGGGGGCACCTATCGTATCGAGCCGCCGGGCCAGCACCTCCACATGGAGCCGGGTCGGCAGCAGACCGATCTTGATGGCGGCCGGGGGCAGATCGACGCCGAGGGCGTCGATCTGGGCGCAGAAGGTCTGCATCAGCACAGGATCCACCATCTTCACCGCCACCGAATTCTGGGCCGTGATGGCGGAGATGACGGAGCAGCCGTGCACCCCGAGGGCGTGCATCGTATGCAGATCGGCCTGAATGCCGGCCCCCCCCCCGGAATCTGAACCGGCTATGGTCCAGACGATGGGCTTGGTGCTCATGCTTCTTCCCGCTCCTCTTTGAGGGCCGCCGCCTGATGGTAGAGCTCGCCCCCCTTCTCCTTGAAGGTCTCCGCCATACGGTTCATCCCGCTTTCCACCTCGGCCACCACCCGCTCCTGCTGGCCATCCATGCCCACCAGCTTGATTTCGACTGCCTCCAATTTCGCGGCGTAGTCACGCACGTCCTGGGTGATCTTCATGGAGCAGAACTTGGGGCCGCACATGGAGCAGAAGTGCGCCACCTTGCCGGACTCCTGGGGCAGGGTCTCGTCGTGGTAGGCACGGGCGGTCTCGGGATCCAGCGCCAGGTTGAACTGATCCTCCCAGCGGAACTCGAAGCGCGCCTTGGACATGGCGTTGTCGCGGATCTGGGCGCCCGGGTGCCCCTTGGCAAGGTCGGCGGCATGGGCGGCGATCTTGTAGGTGATGAGGCCCTGCTTGACGTCCTCCTTGTTTGGCAGCCCCAGGTGCTCCTTGGGGGTGACGTAGCAGAGCATGGCGCAGCCGTACCAGCCGATCATGGCGGCGCCTATGCCGGAGGTGAAGTGATCGTAGCCGGGGGCGATGTCGGTGGTGAGCGGGCCCAGGGTGTAGAAAGGCGCCTCGTGGCAGTGCTCGAGCTGCTCCGTCATGTTGCGCTCTATCATGTGCATGGGCACGTGACCCGGCCCCTCTATCATCACCTGGACGTCGTACTCCCAGGCGATTTTGGTGAGCTCGCCCAGGGTGTGCAGCTCGGCGAACTGGGCCTCGTCGTTGGCGTCATAGACGGAGCCCGGACGCAGGCCGTCGCCGAGAGACAAGGCCACATCGTAGGCGGCGCAGATCTCGCAGATTTCGCGGAAATGCTGATAGAGGAAGTTCTCCTTGTGGTGGGAGAGGCACCACTTGGCCATGATGCTGCCGCCACGGGAGACGATGCCGGTGAGGCGCTTGGCGGTCATGGGCACATAGCGCAGCAGCACGCCGGCGTGGATGGTGAAGTAATCCACCCCCTGCTCGGCCTGTTCCAGCAGGGTGTCGCGGAACAACTCCCAGGTGAGATCCTCGGCAATGCCGTTGGTCTTCTCCAGCGCCTGGTAGATGGGCACGGTGCCGATGGGGACCGGGCTGTTGCGCAGGATCCATTCCCGGGTCTCGTGGATGTAGCGGCCGGTGGAGAGATCCATGACGGTGTCGGCGCCCCAGCGGGTGGACCAGACCAGCTTCTCCACTTCCTCCTCGATGCTGGAAGTGACTGCCGAGTTGCCTATGTTGGCGTTGATCTTCACCAGGAAGTTGCGGCCGATGATCATGGGCTCGGCTTCCGGGTGGTTGATGTTGCTGGGGATGATGGCGCGGCCGGCGGCCACCTCATCGCGCACGAATTCGGGGGTGATGTTCTCGGGCAGGCGGGCACCGAAGCCCTGGCCCGGATGCTGGCGCAGCAGCAGCTCGGATCGCACCCGCTCGCGACCCATGTTCTCGCGAATGGCGATGAACTCCATCTCCGGGGTGACCATCCCCTGACGGGCATAGTGCAGCTGGGTCACCCGGCGGCCCGGCTTGGCGCGCAGCGGCTTGGGCAAATTATCGAAACGCAGGTGATCCAGCCCCTCGTCGGCGAGGCGCTCCTGGGTGAAGGCGGAACTGAGATCATCCAGGGCTTCGGTGTCGCCACGCTCCAGCACCCAGGCTTCACGCAGGCGCGGCAGGCCGCGGCGCACGTCTATATCGGCGCTCTCGTCCCCATAGGCCCCCGAAGTGTCGTAGACGGGCACGGGATCATTGGGCTCGAACTGGGGCTCTTCCTTGCTGCCGCCGACGAAGGTGTCAGCCAGGACGATCTCCCGCAGACCCACCCGGATGTCGGGACGGGAACCCTGAATGAAGATGCGTCTGGAGTTGGGATGGGCCATGCCCTTGAGGTTGTCGATAAAGGCCTGGGCACTGGAGCGCTGCTCCCGGCGGCTGACGGGCACGGACTTGCTGTTTTCAGAAGAGGTAGACATAGCAAAACTCACATTAACTGGTTGAAGTTATGGGTGTTTGCTTGTCTGGAGTTCGAGGAGAAGTGATGAACTTGCGATCTGGGTGCGCTCTAAGGAGGGAGCGAGCACGGGATGGATCATCCCTGCTCTGCCGTCCCGTCCCCCTTGTCGGGGACATTCGCCGCCCTGACGGGCAAGCGGCGGGACGACCTCCCTCCTGTGCGCCAGCCCTTGCCCGGGGGCTCCCCTCAAGGCAAGGGGGAAGTGGCTACTCCCCCGGCGCGGCAACTCGCAAGTTACCCTTGTTTCCCTTCGCAGGTCTTAACCTGATCAGGTTCCACGGATCCCGAATTAACGGTCTCAGCTTTGCGTCGTTCGACGGTCAGCACTCCGACAAGATGGCGCCAGTATAAGTGGGGAATTTTAAAGTACAAGTCATTAACAAGGGGAAAGAACAACCAGCCAAGGACACGGCTCACTCATCGGAATCGAGTGTGTCCTCCGGGTTGGGGATCAGGATCTCGGTCAGACGGCCAGCATCATCCCGGCTCAGCACCAGCCGGCGGCCCGGTTGCAGATCGGCGAGGCTGCCGTTCACCCAGCGGGTGCCAGCATCAAACACCAGCACCCCCAGTTGCTGCAGCAACAATGTCTGACCCGTACCGGCGACCAGCCTGTCCTCCGCCCGCCGCCACTGGCCGCTCTGCACCGGATCCGGCTCAGCCGTGCGCAGCCGGATCTGCTCGGCAACGCCGTATCGGCTCTGGATGGCGAGGTGCATGCCGGGCCTGAGATCGTCATACTGCGCTATGCCGTGCAGCGCGGCGCTGCCGAGCTCGAGTTCGGCCCCCTGGAACTGCAGGCGGAGGCCGTCGTTGTGCTCCAGCTCCACCAGCCAGAGTTCGGGCTCGTCGGCAAGGGCGTGAAAGGAGAGCAGCAGGAACAAGGCGGTTCTGGTCATAGCAAACAGGCCCATGGTCAACCCGGCGAGGAGGTTTAACTATGGGCCTGGACGGGCAATTTTTCCGGTTCACTGGTGCGGCGGCTCAGTCGTCCTCCCGGCAGCGGCTCAGACGCATGCCATCGAAGCGGCACTCCAGCTCCAGCCAGCGCCCCTCGAAGGGGGCCAGGCTCTCATCCGAGGTGACATAGCCCCAGATCCGCCCCTGAGCCACCGGCCCCTCCAGCTCCATCTCATGCTCTTCTTCCAGCGGTTCCACCTCGCGGATCAGCCGCCTGTCTCCCTCCATCACCCCTTCCAGATCGACCCAGGTGCCGCCGAGATCGTCCTCGTCCAGACCGTCCTTGAAGCGGGTCTGATCATCGATCACGAAGGGAATACCGTTGACCATCAACTGGCCCAGTTGCCAGCTGGTGCGGCCGGTCAGCTTGAACTCGGCCGCCTGCACCAGACCAAAGGGCAATAAAATCAATAGCCAGAGGGCGCAGAGAGACTTCTTCATCGGGGATCCTCGGGGTTACACTGGCACACAGGATGTCTCATCCGGTGTGAAATGGCCGTGAAATGCTGGCCCAAACCAGGAGATCAGAGCATGAAAATACTGGTGGTGGAAGACAGTCCTCAGGTGGCTGAGACCGTCATGGATTATCTGGAGCTGGCCGGGCACAGGGTAGACTGCGCCTATCACGGCCAGGCAGCCCTGCAACTGCTGGCCGAGCAGCGTTTCGACGTCATCATCATGGACGTCATGATGCCGCGCCTGGACGGCCTGCACACCGTCGAGCGGTTGCGTTCGGACGGCATCGCCACCCCTGTGCTCTTTCTCACCGCCCGCGACAGCCTGGACGACAAGCTGGCAGGTTTCAAGGCGGGGGGCGACGACTACCTGGTCAAGCCGTTCGCCATGGAGGAGCTGGAGGTGAGGTTGCAGGCCCTGGCCCTGCGCGGCCCCCGCAGCGACATGGGGGCGTTGGCGTTCGGCGAGCTGGAGGTGGATCCCGCCGCGGGCCGCGCCACCCGCGCCGGGGTGGAGCTCAAGCTCGGCAAGATCCCGTTCCAGATCCTCAGCCTACTGGTGAAACGGGCCCCCCATCTGGTGACGCGCCAGGAGGTGCTCGACACCGTCTGGGGCGATGAGGAGCCCGACTCAGACGCCCTGCGCAGCCACATCTACGCCCTGCGCAACGCCCTGGACAAGCCCTTCCCCAGTCCCATGCTGGAGACATTGCACGGCCAGGGCTACCGGCTGGTCAAACCATGAGCCCCCCTGCCCCCCCAAGCCAGCAAGCCTTGAATCTGCCGAGCCTGCGCAAGCGCCTGATCCTGGCGCTGGGCGGGGCCGGCTTGTTGCTGCTGCTGATCCTGAGCCTGCTGATGGTGGTGGCCGAGGACAAGATGGAGGAGCTTAGCCTGCGCCACTGGCTGGAGGCCGAGGTCACCCGCTACAACGATGACTGGCTGCGGCTCGGCCATGCGGCTCCCGCCCCCAGCCCGCGCCAGTTCTCCAGCTACTGGACGGAGGCGGGACGCCTGCCAGCCTGGCTGAAACCCTACCAGACCCCCGGCTTCTTCGAGCACCAACTCGGCGAGGAGGACAAACACTTCCTGGTGCACGCCCACCCCTCGGGCAAGGGCCTGCTCTATCTGGTGTTCAACGACGACGCCGACGACTACCTGGATCCTTACGAAGACAGGCTGCACCTGGTCACCCGGCTGATCGGGCTGGCCCTGCTGCTCGGCTGCATAGCGTTCGGCATCTGGCTGGTACGCCACATCACCCGGCCCCTGGACAGGCTGCGTCAGCGCGTCGCCCACCTCACCCCGGATCAGGTCGACTTCGTGCCGGACGCCCCCTGGCAGGAGCTGCGGGAGATCGAGCTGGCGCTGCTGGCGGGCAAGCACGAGGTGGCCGCCGTGTTCGCCAGGGAGCAGGAGTTCAGCCGTTTCGCCAGCCATGAGCTGCGCACCCCCAACATGGTGATCCAGGGCTCGGCCGCCCTGCTCGGCAAGGTGACCGACCTGCCCGCCCCCGCAGCCCGGGCCGCCAGCCGCATTCGCGCCGCCAGCGACGAGATGGCCCTGCTCACCGAGACCTTCCTGCTGCTGGGGCGCAAGGAGGCGGTCGAGCGCCCCCCGCAATGGGTGGCACCGCTGATCGAGCGGGAGCTGGCGCGCCTCGCCCCCTTGCTGCAGCGGGAGAACCTAGACATCCGCCTCAATCTGGACGAGCAGAGCGAGGTGCAGGCCCCCCTCTCCCTGCTCGCCATCGCGCTCGGCAACCTGCTGAAGAATGCCCTGAGCTACGCCGAGGGTCACATCGAGATCGCGCTTCAGGGGCAGGTGCTCACCATCAGCAACCCCACGGCGGCGGCGCCGGATCAGATCCTGGGCTACGGCTGCGGCCTCACCATCATCCAGCGCATCTGCGAGAAGCTGGGCTGGCAGATAGAGACCCGGCTGGAGGATGGTGTCTTCAGTGCCAGGCTGGCGATGATCACCGTCGGATAGTTCCCTCTCCCTCCGGGAGAGGGTTAGGGTGAGGGCGCTATATCACCCGACTAGATAGCAACAAGGCGCCCGAGGGCGCCCTGTTTTTACCTGTCTGACACTCGTCCGGGACTCATTCCGCCGGCTTGTGCTTGCGACTCGCCTTGAGTTCCAGAAAATCGATGATCTTGCCCGCCACATCCTTGCCGGAGGCGGCTTCGACCCCTTGCAGGCCGGGGGAGGAGTTCACCTCCAGCACCAGGGGGCCACGGGCACTGCGCAGGATGTCCACCCCGGCCACGTCCAGGCCCATGATCTTGGCGGCCTGCACCGCGGTCGCCCGCTCTTCCGGGGTGATCTTGATGGCCGACGCCTCGCCGCCACGGTGCAGGTTGGAGCGAAACTCCCCCGGCTGGGCCTGACGACGCATGGCCGCCACCACCTTGCCACCCACCACCACGCAGCGAATGTCGGCGCCGTTGGCCTCGCGGATGTACTCCTGCACCAGGATGTTGTTGTTGGTCTGGATGAAGGCCTCGATCACGCTCTCGGCTGCCTTCTGGGTCTCGCACAGCACCACGCCTATCCCCTGGGTCCCCTCCAGCAGCTTCACCACCAGGGGCGCGCCGCCCACCATGGTGATGAGGTCGGGCACGTCGTGGGTGCTGTGGGCATAGCCGGTGATGGGCAGGCCGATGCCGTGGCGGGAGAGCAGTTGCATGGCACGCAGCTTGTCTCGGGAACGGGAGATGGCCACCGAGCTGTTGAGGGCCATGGTATTCATCATCTCGAACTGGCGCAGCACGGCGGTGCCATAGAAGGTGATGCTGGCACCGATGCGCGGGATCACGGCGTCATAGCTCGCCAGTTCCCGTCCTTCGTAGTGGATGGAGGGGCTGTGGGAGGCGATGTTCATGTAGCAACGCAGGGTGTCGAGCACCTCGACCTGATGCCCGCGCGCCTGCGCCACCTCGACCAGGCGGCGGGTGGAGTAGTTGTTGGGCTCGCGGGATAAAATGGCAATATTCATGACAATTCCGCTAGAAGGCAGTGCCTGGGCAGGATGGGGCGGGAGAGTATAAAGTGCCACAGCGCCAAGACAACGCCAATTGTTTCTCCTGACAACAAGACAAACCACGCAGAACTCTGCTATGCCATCCCGCTGTCATCCAGATGTAAAACGGCGGCACCAGACTGGTCTGTCCCCCAGTACAGGATGCCGCCGTTGTTCGTCAAAGATCAATCTGGACTGACAGGTCGCAACGCCTTAATTCAGGTTCGGCCCCAGCCAGCGCTCGGCCTCCACCAGCGTCATGCCTTTGCGCTGGGCATAGTCTTCCACCTGATCGGGCTGGATCTGCGCCACTGCGAAGTACTTGCTCTCGGGGTGGGAGAAGTACCAGCCGGACACCGCCGCCCCCGGCCACATGGCGTAGGACTCGGTGAGCTGCATACCGATGGCCTGCTCTACATCAAGCAGCTCCCAGATGCTGCCCTTCTCGGTGTGCTCCGGGCAGGCCGGGTAGCCCGGCGCCGGGCGTATGCCCTGATAGTTCTCGCGAATGAGCTCCTCGTTGCTGAGGGCCTCGTCGGGGGCATAGCCCCAGTGCCGCTTGCGCACCTGCTCGTGCAGGTACTCGGCGAAGGCTTCGGCGAGACGGTCGCACACCGCCTGGATCAGGATGGCGTTGTAGTCATCGTGATCCGCCTTGTAGGCTTGCGCTATGGCTTCCTCGCCGATGCCGCCGGTCACCGCGAAGGCGCCGATCCAGTCGGGCTTGCCGCTCTCCTTGGGGGCCACATAGTCCGCCAGACAGTAGTTCGGGAAGCCCTGCTTCTCGCTCTGCTGGCGCAGGTGGTGCAGCACCTTGATGACCTCGGTACGGGACTCGTCGCTGTAGACCTCTATGCTGTCCCCCACCCCGTTGGCAGGGAACAGGCCTATGATGCCGGCGCAGCGCACGCTCTGATCTTTCTCCAGCTGATCCAGCATGGCGTTGGCATCGGCAAACAGCTTGGTCGCCTCTTCGCCGATGATCTCGTCTTCCAGAATGCGCGGATACTTGCCCGCCAGCTCCCAGCTCAGGAAAAACGGCGTCCAGTCGATGTAGGGGCGCAGCACCGAGACGGGCACGTTTTCGAAGGTCTGCACGCCGGGCTCGCGGGGCGCAGGGGGCTCATAGCCGACCCAGTCAAGCTTATGGCGGTTGGCGCGGGCGTGGGCCAGGGAAACCGGCTTGGAGCGAGGCTGCTTGCGGGCATGCTGATCCCGCGCTATCTCGTACTCCTTGTCGATGCGGGCGACGAAGGCGGGCTTGAGCTCGGGGTTCAGCAGGCTCTGGGCCACCCCGACGGCGCGGGAGGCGTTGGACACATAGACCACGGGTTCGGAGTAGTTCTGCTCTATCTTCACCGCTGTGTGGGCCTTGGAGGTGGTGGCGCCGCCGATCAGCAGGGGCAGCTTGAAGCCCTGGCGCTCCATCTCTTTCGCCACGTGTACCATCTCGTCCAGGGACGGGGTGATCAGGCCGGACAGGCCTATGATGTCCGCCCCCACTTCCCGCGCCGTCTTGAGGATGGTCTCGCAAGAGACCATGACCCCGAGATCGACGATCTCGTAGTTGTTGCACTGCAGCACCACGCCGACGATGTTCTTGCCGATGTCGTGAACGTCCCCCTTGACGGTGGCCATCACTATTTTGCCGTTGCTGGAGCCGCCGGACTTCTCCGCCTCTATGTAGGGTTGCAGGTAGGCGACCGCCCGCTTCATCACTCGCGCCGACTTCACCACCTGGGGCAGGAACATTTTTCCGGCGCCGAACAGGTCACCCACCACGTTCATACCGTCCATCAGTGGCCCTTCGATCACGTGCAGCGGCTTGTCGGCCCCGGCCCGTGCCTCTTCGGTGTCCTCCTCGATGAAGTCGGTGATGCCCTTGACCAGGGCATGCTCCAGCCGCTTGCCCACCGGCCAGCTGCGCCACTCCTGATCCCGGGGATCCTCGGCCTGGGCGCCGGCGCCGCGATACTTCTCGGCGATGGCGAGCAGATCCTCGGTGGCGCTGTCACTCAAGTTGAGCACCACGGCCTCGACCTTCGCCTTCAGCTCCGCCGGAATGTCTTCGTAGATGGCGAGCTGACCGGCGTTGACTATCCCCATGTCCATACCGTTCTGGATAGCATGGTAGAGGAAGACGGCGTGAATGGCTTCCCGTACCGGCTCGTTGCCGCGGAAGGAGAAGGAGACGTTGGAGACGCCGCCGGAAATCATGGCGTGGGGCAGATGGGTCTTGATGTCCTTCACCGCCTCGATGAAGTCCACCGCGTAGTTGTTGTGCTCGTCGATGCCGGTCGCCACCGCGAAGATGTTGGGATCGAAGATGATGTCTTCCGGCGGGAAACCGACCCTGTCCACCAGGATCCGGTAGGCGCGCTGGCAGATCTCGAACTTGCGGGCACGGGTATCGGCCTGGCCCACCTCGTCGAACGCCATCACGATGACGGCGGCGCCGTAGCGGCGCAGCAACTTGGCCTGCTCGATGAATTTATCCTCCCCCTCCTTCATGGAGATGGAGTTGACCACAGGCTTACCCTGCACGCACTTGAGGCCCGCCTCCAGCACCTCCCACTTGGAAGAGTCGATCATCACGGGCACCCGGGCGATGTCGGGCTCGCCAGCGATGAGGTTCAGGAAGCGCACCATGGCCGCCTCGGCGTCCAGCATCCCCTCGTCCATGTTGATGTCGATGATCTGGGCGCCGCTCTCCACCTGCTGCTTGGCCACATCCAGGGCCTCGTCGTAGAGCCCCTCCTTGATGAGGCGCTTGAACTTGGCCGAGCCGGTGACGTTGGTGCGCTCCCCCACGTTCACGAACATGGATTCCGCCGTGATGATGAGGGGCTCGAGGCCGGACAGCCGGCAGGCCACCGGCAGCTCGGGCAGCGCGCGGGGCTTGATGCCCGCGACGGCGTCGCTCATGGCGCGAATATGGGTCGGGGTGGTGCCGCAGCAGCCCCCCACCAGGTTGAGGAAGCCGCTCTGGGCCCATTCGCGGATATGCTCCGCCATCTCGCCCGCGTCCAGGTCGTACTCGCCGAAGGCATTTGGCAGACCGGCGTTGGGGTGGGCGCTGACATGGGTCTCGCTGATGCGGGACAACTCCTCCACGTACTGGCGCAGCTCGTCCGGGCCGAGCGCACAGTTGAGGCCGAAGGAGACGGGTTTGACGTGGCGAAGCGAATGGTAGAAGGCTTCCGTGGTCTGACCCGAGAGGGTGCGGCCGGAGGCATCCGTGATGGTGCCGGAGATCATCACCGGCAGGCTGTAGCCCAGCTCTTCGAACACCAGATCCACCGCGAAGGCGGCGGCCTTGGCGTTGAGGGTGTCGAAGATGGTCTCGATCAGTATGAGGTCGGCGCCCCCCTCGATGAGGGCGTGGGTCGATTCTGTGTAGGCGGCCACCAGCTGGTCATAGGTGACATTGCGCTTGCCGGGGTCGTTCACGTCCGGCGAGATGGAGGCGGTGCGGTTGGTGGGGCCCAGCACTCCTGCCACGAAGCGCGGCTTGTGGGGCTCTTTGGCCGTCCACTCGTCCGCCACGGCACGGGCCAGACGGGCCGCCTCGCGGTTGATCTCGGCCGAGAACGCTTCCATCTCGTAATCGGCCATGGCGATGCGAGTGGCGTTGAAGGTGTTGGTCTCGAGGATGTCGGCCCCGGCGGCACAGTATTGATCGTGGATCTCGCGGATCACCGCCGGCCGGGTCAGCACCAGCAGATCGTTGTTGCCCTTGATGTCGGTATGCCAGTCGGCGAAGCGCTCGCCGCGATAATCCGCTTCGCCGAGCCTGTACCCCTGGATCATGGTGCCCATGGCACCGTCGATGATCAGGATCCGCTCCTTGAGACAGGCTTCCAGTTTCTTTGTTACGTCCGACTTCTTGCTCGACTCTATGCTCGACACCGCTTCTACCCCTTACATCCATGCAACTGCGTGAGGTCCATCCTAGCAGCAAAAAAATCAAATGGAAATCTAGCCGTCTATCTGTCCGAAATATCGAGCATATACTCACAAATGGGTAATGAGTAAGATGTGGCCCGAGAGTACCCTATGCCCGTCCTCAACGGGGATACGTGCTTGCTGTTTACTAAAGAGAAAAATAACTATGAGCGTCTACTACACACTCTGTTTCTTGGCAGCGTTGGCGATCTTCATCGCCTTTGCCAACCAGTATGTCGTGAAGATCCAGACCACCATCGCCATCACCGCAGGATCCATGCTGATCTCCGCCCTGATGGTGCTGTTTGGTAAGTTGGGTTGGTTCAATCTGGAACCTCTGGCCGTCGAGACCATGGAAAGCATCGACTTCCAGAACTTCCTGCTGAAGGGGATCCTGGGCTTCCTGCTGTTTGCCGGCGGTCTCGGCATCAATCTGAAGGCATTGCGCAGCCAGAAATGGGAGATCACCATTCTCTCCATAGTGGCGACCCTGCTCTCCACCTTCATCATCGGCTACGGCTTCTGGTTCATCGCCAAGCTGCTGGGCTGGGAACTGCCGCTGGTCTATTGCATGCTGTTCGGTGCCCTGATCTCCCCCACCGACCCCATTGCCGTGCTCGCCATCGTCAAGAAGATGAAGGCACCTCCCCAGATCGCCATCCAGATCGAAGGGGAGTCCCTGTTCAACGACGGGGTCGGCCTGGTGATCTTCGCCACCGTCTTCGCCGTGGCCTTTGGCGGCGTCGAGCCCACCTTCGGCAGCGTGGCTGGCCTGTTCCTGCATGAAGCCCTGGGCGGCATCCTGTTCGGCGCCGTGCTGGGCCTCATTGCCCACGTGATGATCAGCGCCACCGACGACGGCTCCCTGGAGCTGCTGCTGACGCTGTGTATTCCGACCGCAGGCTTCGCCTTTGCCAACATGATCGGCGTCTCCGGCGCCCTGGCCATGGTGGTCACCGGCATCATGATAGGCAACTGGACCCGCCAGTCCGGCTTCTCCGAGCAGAGCCGCCATCACCTGGATCACTTCTGGGAGTTGATGGATCAGTTCCTCAACGCCCTGCTGTTCCTGCTGATCGGCCTGGCCCTGGTGCTGCTGGATCTGGCCTGGCAAGACTGGATCCTGCTGGTCATCGCGGTGCCGCTCTGCCTCGCCGCCCGCTTCATCAGCGTCTCCCTGCCCTATGTGGCCTTCCGCAAGTTCCGCAGCTACAACCGCTTCTCGGTGCGCATCCTCACCTGGGGCGGCCTGCGCGGCGGTCTGGCCATGGCCATGGCGCTGGCACTGCCCTCCGGGGTCATGGTGCTGCCAGAGCAGGGCGTCGATCTGCGGGAGGTGATCCTGGTGATGACCTACTCGGTGGTGATGTTCTCCATCGTGGTGCAAGGCATGACCATCACCCCGATGATCACCGCCGCCAAGAAGGCCAGCGGCGACTACTGAGTCAGCCGCAGGCCGTGACTGGCAAAGGCAGAAGGGCTCCCTCGGGAGCCCTTCTCGTTGGCGGTCTGGCAATGGAAGATGCGGCATCGTCGCGACATCGCACAATTAGTGTTTGCTTTTTATTCATTTCGAAGAGAGAATGCGCGCCGGCTAGTTAATCAGCCCAGTTTATGTTCGCAATGCTTCAACGTTAGATGAATCCTGCCAGTACCCACATAACCTTCCTCTGATTTACTCGCCTTGAGAACCGTCAGGCTGTCTGCCTGCGTTGCCCGGCTCTCACGGTGCAGACCCGATCTGCCCACCCAATTTGAACTATGCATCCGCATATTCCTTGATAGTGCAGACGCCCTTATGGGGCTGGGTATTCCTGCGCGGATCTGACCGCGCCCATTGACCTACATTTGCAAATACAAGGAGCAATTATTTAATTTATATAGAGAAATACCATGATGAAAGCCGTACAAACACACAAACCCCTGCGTCGCAGCAAACCCATCAACCTACCCGTGCAAGAGCATGACTATGATGCGTTTCTGATCCAGTTCAGCACCCGCTCCAGCGGTGGCTTCGCCATCTCCTGTGATGGCATCCCTGGCGAGTTCTCCATCGAAGAACTCAACTGATCCTGCCCACCGGCAGCACCCGATGCAGACAGGCCGCAACTCACGGCGGCCCCCTTGTCTCCCTCGCCTTCAACCTTATGATCCCCTCTTCTGATTGACGGCCCTGCCATCCCTCAGACAGTACAGGCCTGGGTATCGGCCGCTTCCAGCAACAGACACTCGTCGGCATCCTCGCTCAGCCTGACCAGACGGCTGCGCACCAGACCCAGCTTGCCCAGCAGCGCCACAGATCGCTCGTTGCCCGGGGTGACGATGGCGATGACCCGCTCGATGCCAAGCCGCTCCCGCCCATCCTTGATCGCCGCCTGCGCCGCCTCTATGCCATAGCCCTGACCACGCCAGGCGGGCAGGAAGGCGTAGCCGATGTCTTCGCACGGCAGGGTGTCGCGCTTGATGAGCCCGCAGATGCCCAACTTGGCCTCGTCTTCCCGTCGCATCACCAGATAGAGACCGTGCCCGTGCTGGGCATAGCTGACCGCCGGCCCCTGCTGAATGTAGTTTTCGGCGTCGTCCAGGGTGCGGATCCCGCGATCGCCGATGTAGCGATGGAAATCGGGGTCGTTGAGCAGTTCGAGAATGAAGGGGGCATCGTCGGTATTGAGCTCGCGCAGGATGAGGCGCTCGGAGAAGATCATGGCTAAGGGCTCGTGTGATGAGAACAACAGCCATCAAGACTGCCCCCACGGCCGGCGCTTGGCAAGATCCCCGGCCAAAAGGAGGCCGTCATGGACCGCAAACCGGCGACCACAGCCCCCGGCAGCCGACATTTAGTCCCTGCCACATGAGTCGCACGGCGGTTCCGGCTATACTGCCCGCCCTATCCCAATCCACAGTACAACAAACAGGAGATCCCCCATGACGGACACCACCGAATTCTTTGACGAACAGACGCTGCTGGAGATGGTGGACAACCAGCTCGCCGACGGCCATCCCCTGCAGGTGAAAGCCACCCTGATGCGACTGGTGATGAAGGGCACCCCGCGGGACGAGGCGCTGCAATACATCGCCTGCGCCCTCGGTGCCGAGCTGATGGCCATGGAGGCCGAACAGGGCCCCTTCAACCTGACCCGCTACGCCGAGTTCCTCGACTGCCTGCCCGAGATGCCCTGGGCCGAATAACGCCCCCTCATCAGGCGGGCCGCGCCAGCAGACATTATCATTACTGCCACCACCAATGACGGGAGTATGGGGCTATGCGCTGGCAAGATCGCCGTGAGAGCAGCAACGTGGAAGACAGGCGCCAACAGGGCAGTGGCAGCGGGGGCGGCGGCCTGCCCCTCGGCGGCAAGGGCCGCCTCATCCTGATTGTCGTGGTCATGGTGGCGGGTTACTACGGCGTGGACTTGAGCCCATTGCTCGACGAGCCGGCCCAGCAGAGCCAGACGCCGCGCCAGAATGTGTCTCAGCTGGCCAGCGATCCCCTGGCCAGATTCACCTCTGTGATGCTCGCCTCCACCGAAGACACCTGGGGCGAGATCTTCTCCCGAAGCGGCAACCAGTATCAGCCCCCCAGGCTGGTGCTCTATCGCGGAGCCACCCAGACCGGCTGCGGTCAGGGCCAGTCGGTCATGGGTCCCTTCTATTGCCCCGCAGACAGCACAGTCTACATCGATCTCTCCTTCTATCAGGACATGCGCGACAAGCTCGGGGCCGATGGCGACTTCGCCCAGGGCTATGTGGTCGCCCACGAGGTGGGCCACCACGTGCAGTACCTGCTCGGCATCTCGACCAAGGTGCGCCAGCAACAACAGGGGCTGAGCCAGGCCGCGCAGAACAAGCTGTCGGTCAAACTCGAATTGCAGGCCGACTGTTTCGCCGGGGTCTGGGGTCACCATATGGAGAAGGAGCAGGTGCTGGAGCACGGCGATCTGGAAGAGGCCCTCAACGCCGCCCAGGCCATAGGTGACGACCGCCTGCAGCAGAGGGGTCAGGGCCGGGTGGTGCCCGACAGCTTCACCCACGGCAGCTCGGCCCAGCGCCTCGCCTGGTTCAAGCGGGGCTTTGACAGCGGCAAGCCCGCCAGCTGCGACACCTTCGCCGCCCGCTGAGCCGGACCAGACGACAAGGCCGGATCCCCAGGGATCCGGCCTTGTCGCATCCAGCAAACGGGAGATGAGCCTGCCGCCGTCAGGGGGCCTCATCCGGCAGCAGATCGGTAAAGACGAAGCCATCCCGCACCACTGTCTCCCCCACCCGGATCGCCAGGGGCCGTAGGAACATGGGGCCATCAAAGGCCAGGGTGTGGAACTCGCCGTTCTCACCGCACGGATCCACCCCGTCCGGCAGCGCCGCCAGCAACACCTCGTCGAACTCGTGCCCCCCCAGGCTCATATCCAGCTTCTTGGGGTCGAGCGTGCTGATCCTGGCCCTCAAGCCGGCGGCCATCATCTCCTGCGCCAGCTCGCTCGTGTCGCTACCCCAGAGCGGGAACAGGGGTGCTATGCCGGTGCCCGCCAGCTGTTTCTCTCTATAGGCGCGCACATCTTCGAGGAAGAGATCCCCGAATGCCATGTGGCGGATCCCTATGGCCAGCACCTCGGCGATGAAGCTGGTCATGATCCGGCCATACTCTTCGTTGCTGCAGGGCCAGGGCAGATCGATGCAGTGCAGTGGCAGCCCCACGCACGCAGCCTGCTCCGTCAGCAACTGCTTGCGCACCCCGTGCATGGCCACCCGCTCGAACGCCTGATTCAGGGTGGTGAAGAGCCCCACCACCTCGATCGCCGGATCCTGGCGCAAGCGATGCAGGGCCCAGGCGCTGTCTTTTCCGCTGCTCCAGGAGAGCAGTACCTTTTTCTTCGTCATGATCTCTCCAATCCCTTGTCGCAAGGTGCTGCAAGACAGTGTTGCGAATTGTGCGATTTACATCGAGGGACACAAAAGCATACCCTCGTGGGTGAGCGTATCCCCGCAGAACGTGGGGGAGAATAACTAAAAAAACGATGGGAAACATAAGGATATGACCACAGTCAGCACACATTATGACCACAATCGCCCCCTCAACCGACAGGATTACAAGACCCTGAGCCTGGCGGCTCTGGGCGGCGCCCTCGAATTCTACGACTTCATCATCTTCGTCTTCTTCGCCGTGGTGATAGGCGAGCTGTTCTTCCCGGCGGACATTCCCGAGTGGCTGCGCCAGTTCCAGACCTTCGGCATCTTCGCCGCCGGTTACCTGGCCCGCCCGCTGGGCGGCATCATCATGGCCCACTTCGGCGATCTCATCGGCCGTAAGCGGATGTTCACCCTCAGCATCATCCTGATGGCGCTGCCGACCCTGCTGATCGGCCTGCTGCCCACCTATGCCACCCTCGGCATCGCCGCCCCGCTGTTGCTGTTGCTGCTGCGGATCCTGCAAGGGGCAGCCATCGGGGGCGAAGTCCCGGGGGCCTGGGTCTTCGTGGCCGAACACGTACCCGCCCGCCGGGTCGGCGTCGCCTGCGGCACCCTCACGGCAGGGCTGACGGCCGGCATACTGCTCGGCTCCCTGGTGGCCACCGCCATCAACCGCGGCATGAGCCCGATCGAGGTGAGCGAGTGGGGCTGGCGTCTGGCCTTCGTGCTCGGCGGTGTGTTCGGCATCGTCGCCATGTACCTGCGCCGCTGGCTGCACGAGACCCCGGTCTTCGCCGAGATGCAGGCGAACAAGGCCCTGGCCGAGGAGCTGCCCCTCAAGACGGTGCTCCGTGAACACAAGGGCAGCGTCATCGTCTCCATGCTGCTGACCTGGCTGCTCTCCGCCGGCATCGTCGTGGTGATCCTGATGACCCCGACCTATCTGCAGAAGGTGCATGGCATCAGCCCCGCCGATGCCCTGACCGCCAACTCCCTGGCCATCGTCGCGCTCACCCTGGGCTGCATCTTCTACGGTCGACTGATAGACAGCCTCGGCAGCGGCCCCACCTTCGTCCTGGGTTCCCTGCTGCTGGCCGGTGCCACCTATGCCTTCTACCACAGCCTGGCGGCGGGCATGGATCAGCTGATACCGCTCTACATGCTGGCGGGCTTTGCGGTGGGGATCGTCGGCGCCGTGCCCTATGTCATGGTCAACGCCTTCCCGCCCGTGGTGCGCTTCTCCGGGCTGTCGTTCTCCTACAACGTGGCCTACGCCATCTTCGGCGGGCTCACTCCCATGCTGGTCACCCTCTGGATGAAGAACGACGTGCTGGCACCCTCCCACTATGTGGTCAGTCTGGCCGGTCTCGGCTTCGTACTGGGCCTCTGGCTCTGGCTGCGCCAGCGCACTCGGCGTCAGGTCACGCCACAAACCGCCTGATCAATACGGACCCCGGACTGTCGGGGCCCGCTTGTTCCGGCTATATTCAGCCGGGCTCCCGTAGAGTTGCCCCCCCTTAAGGCCAGACCCGCGTCTGGCCCTGTTGTTTGCCAACCACCCCGAGGTGCAAGATGTTTTTCCAGGTCGTATTCATCGCCTTGCTCGCGCTGCTTCCCATGGTCAATCCCCCCACCACGGCCACCCTGCTGCTGGGATTGAGCAAGGGCATGTCCCGTGAGCACATACGCCGTCAGATCAATCTGGCCGCCATCTATCTGTTCGCCACCCTCTGCGTCAGCTTCTTCATCGGATCCTCCATCCTGGATCTGTTCGGGATCTCCATTCCCGGTCTGCGGCTGGCCGGTGGCCTCATCATCGCCTTCATCGGTTTTCGCATGCTGTTCCCGGCCCCCAGCCAGGCCGCCGGGGTCGACATCAACCAGAGCATCGCCTTCGTGCCGCTCACCATGCCCAGCATGTGCGGGCCGGGCACCATGGCCCTGGTGATCAGCGGCGCAGCCCAGATTGCCGAGCTGCCCGACGAGTACAACCGTTTCGTCATCTATGCCGCCATGGTGACCGCCTTCGCCCTGATGAGCCTGCTCAGCTGGGGCGTGCTCAAGCTGGCGGATCCGGTCTGCAAGATCCTCGGTGCCACCGGCATCGACGCCATGACCCGCATCATGGGCTTCCTGCTGGTGTGCATGGGCATGCAGTTCTGCATCAACGGCATCAAGGAGGTGGCGCAGGATCCCGTGTTCCACGGCGCAACTACGGTGCAGACGGCCCCTGCGCAGTCACACCCCTCCGCCGCCCTCGATCACCTGCCGGCCCCGCACCAGCCCTGACTGAAAACGGTGTCATCTCGGCTCGGGAATCGTCACCGAAGTTGCGCCTGATCATGTTGTCCATGCACGGATGGGTTAGTCTGTTTTTTGTACAGGCAGGGTTCAGAGGGCCACGGCTAACGTGACCGATGCAGACCCAATCACTTGAGGAGACATGCAAATGGAAGAGATGCTGACCGAGATTGGAAGCTACAGCCTGTTTCATGAATATCTGAACGTAGTCGGGGCCGCCAGCCCAGCCCTGACCCGGATCAAGAGCAGATGGGAATACAAGCGAAGCGATCGGCTGGTCGCCCAGATCAGGATAGATCCGCAAGGCCACGCGCGATTCTATATCGATGCCCGTGCCATATCGGTCAACTGATCCCCATCAACCCCCTCACCCGCCCCGGTCCACTGACCGGGGTTTTTTATTGGTGCGCCCCAAAGAAAACAAAACCCCGGCGGTGGGCCGGGGTTTGATTGCGTAGGGTCATGCCGCTGCGCGGCCAAGCCAACCTAGGAAGTACCGCCCACGGTGAGCTGATCCAGCTTGAGAGTGGGCTGACCGACGCCGACCGGCACGCTCTGCCCCTCCTTGCCGCAGACACCCACCCCGCGATCCAGCGCGAGATCGCTACCCACCATGGAGACCTGACTCATGGCCTCGGGGCCGTTGCCGATGAGCGTGGCACCCTTGATGGGGGCAGTGATCCTGCCATCCTCGATGAGGTAGGCCTCGGAGGCGGAGAAGACGAACTTGCCGGAGGTGATGTCCACCTGACCGCCGCCGAAGTTGGGGGCGTAGATGCCCTTCTTCACCGAGGCGATGATCTCCGCCGGATCGTGCTGACCCGCCAGCATGTAGGTGTTGGTCATGCGCGGCATCGGCAGGGCGGCGTAGGATTCGCGGCGGCCGTTGCCGGTGAGCGGCACGCCCATCAGGCGGGCGTTCTGCTTGTCCTGCAGGTAGCCCTTGAGGATGCCGTTCTCGATCAGCACGTTGTAGCCCCCAGGCGTCCCCTCGTCGTCGATGGAGACGGAGCCGCGCCGACCCACCAGGGTGCCGTCATCGACTATGGTGCAATGTTTGGAGGCGACCTGCTCGCCGATGCGACCGGCGAAGGCGGACGATCCCTTGCGGTTGAAGTCCCCCTCCAGGCCGTGACCCACCGCCTCGTGCAGCAGCACGCCGGGCCAGCCTGCACCCAGCACCACCGGCATGGTGCCGGCCGGCGCGTCTATGGCCTCCAGGTTCACCAGGGCCTGGCGCACCGCTTCGCGCACATAGCCAAACGCCCGGCTCTCGAGCCCGTCCAGCTCGAGGAAATAGTCGTAGCCGAAGCGGCCACCGCCGCCGGCGCTGCCGCGCTCCCGGCGATCCCCCTTCTCGGCGATGACGGTCACCGAGAGGCGCACCAGAGGGCGCACATCGGCGGCCAGGGTGCCATCGGTGGCGGCCACCAGGATCTCTTCATAAACGCCACTGATGGAGGCCATCACCTGATTGATGGCGGGATCCAGGCTGCGAGCGAACTTGTCCATCTGCTCGAGCAGGGCGATCTTCTGCTGCTTGTCGAGGGTCTGCAGCGGATCCATGGCCGGATAGAGCAGGTTCGCTTCGGTTCTGGCCCAGGCCTTCACCTTGCCCTGGGCGCCGGCGGCGGCGATACCGCGGGCGGCGGTCACCGACTGTTGCAGGGCCAGCAGGCTCAGCTCGTCCGAGTAGGCGAAGCCGGTCTTCTCGCCGCTGACGGCGCGCACACCCACACCCTGATCGATGTTGTAGCTACCGTCCTTGACGATGCCGTCCTCCAGCATCCAGGACTCGTGCCAGCTGCGCTGGAAATAGAGGTCGCCGAACTCCACCTGATGGCTCATCAGGCTGCCGAGCAGCTGCTGCAGCCGCCCTTCGTCGAGATCGTTCGGGGCCAACAATGAGGCACTAACCTGGCTCAATAGACTCAATCTTTCTCTCCACTCTCGCTGTGAGAAGTCGTAACGGTTAATTCATCCGGTGTGGGTTCGTCGGGTGCAATCAGCGGAGCTCATGGCCCCCGGCGCCAATCAATACCACGGCATCACAACAGCCGGGCATGTTGCAGCACCGGCATGGTGCGTTTCAATTCGTCGACCAGCCCGGGCTCCATCTTCGCCAGCACGGTGGCGCGCCCCGTGCGTTGACAGGCCAGCACCCGACCCCAGGGATCGATCACCATGCTGTGGCCCCAGGTCTGGCGCCCCGTCTCGTGGGTCCCGCCCTGATTGGCGGCCACCACATAGCACTGGTTCTCGATGGCGCGGGCCCGCAGCAGCGGCTCCCAGTGCGCCTCGCCGGTCACTGCGGTGAAGGCGGCAGGCACCAGCAGCACGCGGGCACCGGCCCGGGCCAGCCGGCGATAGAGCTCGGGGAAGCGCAGATCATAACAGATAGAGAGGCCGAGGGGACCAAAGGGGGAATCCAGCACCACGCACTCCTGGCCGGGGCTGAAGGTCTCGGACTCCCGGTAGCGGCCGTGGTTGTCCGCCACGTCCACGTCGAACAGGTGGATCTTGTGGTAATGGCCCCTGAGCGCCCCCTCGGGATCGAACACCAGCGAGCTGGTGTGGATATGGTCGGAACCGGCGATGGTGGTGGGCATGGCACCGGCCACCAGCCAGATCCCGTGCTCCCGCGCCCAGGCGGTCAGCTGGGTCTGGATAGGGCCCTCACCCAGGGCCTCTGCGCCATCCAGATAGCCCTGGCGCTCGCCGAACAGGGCGAAGTTTTCAGGCAGCAGCACCAGCAAGGGGCGCTCCTTGGGCAGGGCCGCCAGCTCGGCGGCGATCTGTGCCCGGTTATCCTGCCAGTGACGGCCTGATATCAGCTGTATTGCGGCTAACCACATGACACGCTCCTTGTGATTGAGCAAGCCGCCTGACTCTGCATCCTCGGCTTGCGGGGGAATCCCAGCACTATGAGGGGTTCGGGCCCGGGACGAAAGGGTTTTGGCACCGCGATGCCGCTCCTCAGCGCTGGGCAGGCCCGCCGTGTTTGGGGGTCAGCAGGAAGGGGGTGACCTCCTCGGTGGGCAGATTCGGCGCCACCGCATCCACCGCCTGTTTCTGCTGCTGGTTGAGCTTGATACGGGCGCGATCCCGGCCCGCCTCGATCAGCTTGGGGTCGTCCAGCGGGCCCGAGACCCGGAAATCGATGCGAGTCACCACATCCACCACAGGCTCCAGCAGCTTGGAGAGCGCCAGCACATAGAGCCCGGTGATCGGGGTCAGGGAGAAAGCCGCCACCACCGGCAGGGTGCCCCCCAGGTTCGGCGAGAAGCTCAGATCGTAATCGAGGCGCCAGCGCACCAGATCGGCGACACCCTCGCCACGCAGGTTGCCGGCGGCCCCCTTCATGTAGAAGTCGTTGTTCTCCACCACCCCCTGCTTGATCTTGGCGGAGGCCGACATGGATTCGAAATAGAATCCCTTGTCGAACACATCGCGAAAATCGAGGCGCAGCTTGCGCATCAGGGAGTCGAGGCTCAGCAGGGAGAGCAGGCGTGCCCCCTTGTCGTTGACCTCCCGCAGGGTGCCCCCCTCAAGCTGGTGATCGGCACTGCCTGCCAGGGTCGGCAAGTCCAGCCGGTAGGGCACGTCACGCCAGCTCAGATCCAGCGCCAGCTTGCCCGGCGCGTCGCCGATGGGCGAGGTGAAGCCGAGTCGCTTGAGCAGCAGTTCGCTGTTCTGGGTGCTGAGGTGGGCACGGACCCGGGTCTGCATCTGGCCGGGCTGCGCCAGCCACTCGGCGCTCCCGCTCAGGGTGCTGCCGGCCAGCCGCATCTCCAGCCCCTTGAGATCGAGCCGGTTGGCGCCGGGTACCAGTTCGCCTTTCAGCTCCCCGAGGGGCAACTCCCCGAAGCGACAATCCACGCAGCTGAAGGTGAGCCAGGGGATGGCATCCATGATGGCCTTGTCCTGACGGGCATCGGGCTCGGGGCTGAGATCGGATCCCTTGCCTGACCAGTGAATACGAGCGAACTTGGCGTCGATGGGCTGACTGTCCGTCACGGGAATGCGCACTACCCCCATCACCTCGGGGCTGTCGATCATCACCTCGGTGGCCAGGTTCACCGGCCCCACGGTGAAGTGCACCGCCTTGAGGTTGGCGCTGCCGATATCGGCCCGGGCGAGCAGACCATCGACCCCCCACTCCTGGGGCAGGAAGGCAGGGCCGACCACCGCGTTGCCGCTGCTCTGCGTCCCCTTGCCCGGCAACCAGCGCGTGAGCCGCGCCAGCCAGCCGGCCACGTCGGCCTGGGGCTGATTGATGGCGAGCAGCATGGGCTTGTCTTGCAGCACCCGGGCCCCGGGCTGGCCGACGTTGACCCGCACCCGGCTGAGGTAGGGAGCCCCCTCGCCGTACACCAGACGGCTCTGCATATCCACATCGGCCCCCAGCACGGCGCGAATGTCGGCACTGCCGTCGCGGCCCCGTGCCGTGACCTTGAGGGGGAGCCGGCTCTCGGGCGCCTTGGTCAGCGGCACCGGCAGATCCAGCCCCATCCCCTGCAGGTTGGAGTCCAGCGCCAGCTGGAAGCTGAAGGCATTGTTCTCGGGCAGGGTCAGCCCCAGGGTCCCCGTCCAGTTGCTGCGACCCTTGAGCATTTCGAGGGCGGGAATGTCCTGGCGCTGGCGGCGGCTGTCCCAGAGTCCCTTGAACTTGAGATCCGCCTGATAGCCGTGGGGCAACTGTTTGCCCCGGTAATCCAGGGTCAGCGGCTGGTTCCACAGGCTGGCCTTGAGGTTGCTGAAGTGCGTGTGCTCGTTGTCGTATTCGAGCCGTCCCTGCACCTTCTCCAGGGGCAGATCCAGGGTGGCGATCCTGACACTGTTGTCATGGAAGCTCGCCTCCCCGCTGGCCTTGACCTCGCCCTTGCCATCCAGCGGTATGTCGAGCTTGACCGTGCCCTCCATGGGACCACGGATCTCGATCTCCCGCAGCGCCTGACCCACCGAGCCCGCGAGGGGAGAATCCTGCAGGTAACCGCTGATGGCCTGCCCCTCCCCCTGGACCCTGGCATCCACATAGAGGTGCGCCCCGGGGGAGAGATCCGGGATCCAGGCATGCACAGCGTCGGATCTGGCCTTACCGAGGCGAGTGGCGCTGCTGCGCATCTCCAGACCCGCGTTCTGGAACAAGAGATCGATCTGCAGGTCGGTGAGTGGCTGCCAACCGGGGAAGAACTCGTAGGTGGCCTGCTCCAGCGGTACGGCGACCTGGAAGACCCCCTTGCCGTTGTCGTAAGGGAAGTCCCGGAACTCGCCATACCAGAGCAGGTCAGCCCCCTTGGCCTTGCCCCCCTTGATGGCACCGCTCAGGTAGTCCACCAGACCGTCGCTCATCACAGCCAGCGGATAATAGCGATCCGCATGGGCCGCATTCTTCACATCGATGCGGCCGGTCAGGGCGAGGAAGGGATGTTCGAACAGCTCGAGGCGGAAACGACTGGCGAGGCGCAAATCCTCGTTATCCAGCGCAATGTCCTGGCCGTAGAGCACCCAGCCTTGCGTCTCGCGCCACCAGTCGAGGCGCGCCAAGAGGCTGTCCACCGGGATCGGCACCTTGAAGTGACGGGCAGGATCCACCTTGCCCTTGCCCAGAGTCAGGCGGGCGCTGCCCCCGGCCGGGGTTAGCCAGAAGTCGCCGTCCAGTTTCTGCAGGCCGGGCACATCGTGCCAGGCCTTGGTCTCGAAGCCCCTGAGCTGCCCGCTCAGGGAGAGCCCCTGCCAGTCGCCATCGGCCTGCAGCACCAGCTCCTGCAACTTGCCCTTGGGCTGGGTATGTTTGAGGGTCTTGGTCAGTTCGGGATAGAGGCCGGACACCAGCTGGCTCAGGTTGGCCATCTGGTCGAGATCGATGGTGGGCACATAGCCCTGGATGCGGGAGCCGACCCGCTCTAGCTGCAACCGGCTCTGCAGCCAGGTCGCCCCGTCGAGCTTGAAGGTCACGTCGTGGCTGGCGAGCTGCCACTCCTCACCGTCGCGCCGCAGCTGGATCTTGCCGCCTCGCAGGTCGAGCCGGTGCGGCTCACCCTTGACCTCGTCCTTCCAGATCAGGTGGTTGTTGCCAAAGGCCAGCAGGGAGTTGCCGAGCCTTCCCCCCTCGAACTCGCTCCACAGCTGGAAGTCGAGCTGGCCGGTCACCCTGGGTTCGCCGGCGTGGATCCGCGCCAGCATGGGACTGATGTCCAGCTCGCTGGCACCCAGGTAGAGCTGGCCCTTGAGCTTGTCGAGGCGCACTTGGGGGGCATCCACGTCGATGATGAGATCCAGGGTGCTCTCGCCCACCCCGTTGATCAGGTAGGCCTTGCCCACCCCCTGATGGCGCTTGCCGCGATTCTGCCAACGCAACTGGGCGATGTTGAGGGCACGCACCTCCCCCAGCGCCGTGGTGATGCTCAGGCGGCTGTCGTGAATGTCGAAGGTGGAAAGCTGGGTCAGCAGGAAGCGCAGCAGGGCCGCCTGCTGGCTGGGATTCTTGTCATTTTCCGGTGCCGCCGGCTGTGCCAGATCCAGCGCGATGTCGCCGTCGCTCAGCAACAACTGGCCGAACACCGGCTTCCAGTCGTTGAGGGAGCGCCAGAAGTCGAGGTGGGCCCACACCTTGCCGAGGCG
This sequence comes from Aeromonas sp. S2(2024), assembly GCF_041402505.1. Taxonomy (NCBI): domain Bacteria; kingdom Pseudomonadati; phylum Pseudomonadota; class Gammaproteobacteria; order Aeromonadales; family Aeromonadaceae; genus Aeromonas; species Aeromonas sp. S2(2024). The sequence goes on along the minus strand of NZ_JBGLRL010000016.1, from coordinate 70,771 downwards.
CAGGGAAAAACGCCCCGAATCGGGGGCGATGGCGAGCTCTTGCAGCTCGAGAGCCGGGCCGCGCCGGGTCCAGCTCAACCCGACGTGCTCGACGCTCACCTCCAGCTGGTTGTCCCCCAGCAGGGTCGCTATCACGGCCTGCCGGTGCTGGTTGAGCAGGGGACCGCCAAGCCGTACCACGCTGACCAGGATGGCCAGCAGCACGAAGAGGACTCCGAGGGCCAACCAGCCCCGACTCAGCCAGCGATAGATCAATTACATCATCACCACATCGAATTGTTCCTGCCCACAGAGCGGCTCCGTCACCACCCTGACCTGCTTGCCGATGAAGACTTCCAGCTCCGCCAGACTGTGAGACTCCTCCCCTCGCAGGTAATCGGCCACCGAAGGCGCCGCATAGACGGTGAACTGATCCGCGTCGTAGGCACGGTTGACCCGGATGATCTCCCGCAGGATCTCGAAACAGACCGACTCCACCGTCTTGACCCGGCCGCGCCCCTTGCATTCGGGGCACTCGGAGCAGAGCACGTGTTCCAGGCTCTCCCGGGTGCGCTTGCGGGTCATCTCCACCAGGCCGAGCTGGGAGAAGCCGTTGACGTTGGTCTTGGCCCTGTCTTTCGCCAGCGCCAGCTCCAGGCTGTGCAGCACCCGACGGCGGTGATCCTCGGACTGCATGTCGATGAAGTCGATGATGATGATGCCGCCCAGGTTGCGCAGCCGCAGGTGGCGAGCGATGGCGGCGGTGGCCTCGACGTTGGTGTTGAAGATGGTCTCTTCCAGGTTGCGATGGCCCACGAAGGCACCTGTGTTGATGTCCACCGTGGTCATGGCTTCGGTCTGGTCGATGATGAGGTAGCCGCCGGACTTCAGCTCCACCTTGCGCTCAAGGGCACGCTGGATCTCGTTCTCCACATCGTAGAGATCGAAGATGGGCGACTCGCCGGAGTAGTACTCCAGCTTGCTGGCCAGCTCGGGCACATACTCGCCGGTGAAGTGCGAAAGCAGCTCGAAGCTCTGGCGGGAATCGACGCGGATCTTGTCGAGCTCGGCACCGACGAAGTCGCGCACTACCCGGAAGGCCAGGCTGGGATCCTCGTAGAGGATCTTGCAGGGCGGGTACTTCTGCTTGCGCTCCAGGATCTTGCGCCACAGGCGCTTCAAGAAGGCGGCGTCCTGCTCCAGCTCCTGCTCTCCCACCCCTTCGGCAGCGGTACGGATGATGTAGCCACCCAGCTCGTCCACATAGCCCGCCACGGTGCGCTTGAGGCGCTCGCGCTCCGCTTCGGACTCGATGCGCTGGGAGACGCCGACGTGGGCACTGCCCGGCATGAAGACCAGATAGCGGGACGGCAAGGTGATGTCGGTGGTGAGGCGGGCGCCCTTGGTGCCGATCGGGTCTTTCACCACCTGCACCATGATGTCCTGACCCTGGCGCACCAGCTCGGCGATGTTGCCCGCCTGGAACTGCTCCTTCTCCTTGATCGCCACGCACTCGGTGTGGGGCACTATGTCGGAGGCGTGCAGGAAAGCGGCCTTGTCCATGCCGATGTCGACGAAGGCGGCCTGCATGCCGGGCAACACCCGGCTGATCTTGCCCTTGTAGATGTTGCCCACGATGCCGCGCTTGGCCTGACGTTCTACATGCACTTCCTGCAGCAGCCCGTTCTCGACCAGGGCGACCCGGGTCTCTGAGGGGGTGACGTTCACCAGCAGTTCTACTGACATAAGTTACCTTGCCTTTCTAGTTTTGAATTCTGGCACGACGAACAACGGGTAACTCAGCAGCGAACTGCTGACGAGGGGATTACCGAGTCTGCTCGAGGTGCTGCTTGATCAACAGATCCGTCTCCAGCAGGGGCAGGCCGACCACGGCGCTGTAGCTCCCCTCGATGCGGCTGACGAACTTGCCGGCTATTCCCTGGATGGCATAGGCACCGGCCTTGTCACAGGGTTCACCTGTGCGCCAGTAGGCCTCGATCTCGGCCTCGTCCAGCTTGCGGAATGCCACGTTGGTGGTCACCAACCGCACGTCGCAGCGATCCGGGGTAGCCAGTGCCACCGCGGTCATTACCTGATGGACCTTGCCGGAGAGCGCTTCCAGCATGTCCTTGGCATCGAGCAGGTCGGAGGGTTTCTCCAGCACCCTGTCGCCCAGCACCACTATGGTGTCGGCGCCCAGCACCGGCAATGCGGTCGGGGCCGCGGCCACACCGGCCATCGCCTTGTCACGGGCCAGCCGGCAGACGTAATCCTGGGGCTTTTCGCCCTCGCCGCGCTGCTCGGGCACATCCAGCCTGAGCACCTCGAAGCGGTAGCCCAGCTGGGTCAGCAGTTCATGCCGGCGGGGTGAGCCCGAGGCGAGATAGAGTTGCAGTTCGTTGTGCTTGTTCATATTCACTCAATGAGGCGAGACGCAGTTACAATCCGTTGTTTTTGCTCATGTTCACTTGATATTGAAGCGACGGCGTACCTTGCGCAAGACCATAAAAATCCAGGGCCATATTAACATCGTCGTCAACGTCGACCAAAAATAGGCCAGATTGAGACTGGCACGGCTGAACAGGTGCTCGGCCCAGAACACGGTGATCTTGCCCACCAGGGAGAGCAGACCGATGATCAACGCCTGCTGCCAGAGGGAGAAGTTGCGGATCTTCTGGAACTGGAAGGCCGCCAGATAGGTGGTGATGGCCATGGCCATGGCCCTCACGCCGAGCGTGCTGCCGAGCAGCACGTCCAGCAGCAGGCCAGCCACCCAGGCGGTACCGACGTTGGCCCGATGCGGCAGCGCCAGCGCCCAATAGATGAGGACCATGGCGAGCCAGTCCGGCCGGAAGGGTTCGAATTGAAAGGGAAGCGGCAGGATCGAGAGACACAGGGCCAGCAGGATCGAGATCCAGATCCAGATCCTGCCGCTGGCGGGTTGCAGCATCAGCGCGTCGCCTCCGCCGCCGAGGTAGCCGTCGCCGCAGAGGGCGTCGCGGCAGGCGCCAGGGCATCATCGTCATGCACTTCCGGCTTCTTGTCGGTCCACAGCAGCAGCAGGTAACGCAACCTGTCCAGCGCCACCAGCGGCTTGGCCTCGATCTGGGCGAAGGGCTTGCCCTCCACATAGTCGGATCGAGTCACGGTCGCCACCGGATAGCCTTCCGGGAAGCGGCCGCCGAGGCCTGAGGTGACCAGCAGATCGCCAACCTGGACGTCGGTGTTGCGCGGCAGGTTGCGCAGCTCCAGCTTGTCCAGCTCGCCGCTGCCGGAGGCGATGGCGCGCAGATCGTTGCGCAGCACCCGCACCGGGATGCCGTGGCTGGAGTCGGTGATGAGCAGGACGCGGCTGGTGGTGGAGCCCACGTGCAGCACCTGGCCGACCACCCCCTGATCGTTGATCACCGGCTGGCCGTTATAGACGCCATCCAGCGCCCCCTTGTTGATCAGCACCTGATGGCTGAAGGGGTCGGAATCCACCGACAGCAGCTCGGCCACCATCTTGCGGGACTCCTTGTGCACAGGCGAACCGAGCAGCTCGCGCAGACGCTGATTCTCATGCTCCAGCTGATCCAGCTTGAGCAGGCGGGAGCGCAGGGTGAGCAGTTGCTGCTCCTGCTGCTTGGTCTGCTCGATCAGGCTGGATCGGGTCTGCACCTGAGTCGACATGGTGTCGAGCAGGGTGCCGGGCGCATTGGCGATGTATTGCAGCGGGCTGACCAGCGAACTCAGATAGACGCGGACGTGCGTGAACACACCGAAGCGGGAATCCGCGACGATGGCAGCGACAGAGATGATGACGGCGAGAAACAACCGTAACTGAAGCGAAGGGCCTCTACCAAAGATGGGTTTCATGAGTCGTCAAAAAAGAGCCGGCGCTCGGCCGGCTTTGGGTCTTATTCGTAGTGGAACAGATCGCCACCGTGCATATCGATCAGTTCCAGCGCCTTGCCACCGCCACGGGCGACACAGGTGAGGGGATCTTCAGCCACGACGACCGGGATGCCGGTCTCTTCCATCAGCAGACGGTCGATGTCTTTGAGCAGGGCACCACCACCGGTCAGCACCATGCCGCGCTCGGAGATGTCGGACGCCAGCTCGGGCGGGGACTGCTCCAGGGCGACCATGACGGCAGAGACGATGCCGGACAGCGGCTCTTGCAGCGCTTCCAGGATCTCGTTGGAGTTCAGGGTGAAGCTGCGCGGAACCCCTTCGGCCAGGTTACGACCACGGACTTCGATCTCGCGCACCTCTTCGCCCGGGTAGGCGGAGCCGATCTCGTGCTTGATGCGCTCGGCGGTGGCTTCCCCGATCAGGCTGCCGTAGTTGCGGCGCACGTAGCTGATGATGGCTTCATCAAACTTGTCGCCACCGATACGCACGGACTGGGAGTAGACCACCCCGTTCAGGGAGATGATGGCCACTTCTGTGGTACCACCACCGATGTCCACCACCATGGAACCGGTCGCTTCGGAGACCGGCAGGCCGGCACCGATGGCGGCGGCCATGGGTTCATCGATCAGGTAGACCTCGCGGGCACCGGCGCCCAGCGCGGATTCCTTGATGGCACGGCGCTCGACCTGGGTGGAGCCGCACGGCACGCACACCAGCACACGGGGGCTGGGGCGGAAATAGTTGTTGTCGTGAACCTGCTTGATGAAGTGCTGCAGCATCTTCTCGGTCACGTAGAAATCGGCGATCACGCCGTCTTTCATCGGACGAATGGCGGAGATGTTGCCTGGGGTACGACCCAGCATCTGCTTGGCGGCATGACCGACGGCAGCGACCGATTTGGCGTTCCCGCGCTCTTGGCGAATGGCGACAACTGAGGGTTCGTTAAGGACGATCCCTTGATCTTTTACGTAGATCAGGGTGTTGGCAGTTCCCAAATCGATCGACAGATCGTTGGAAAAGACGCCTCTGAGCTTTTTGAACATGGCTACGGGAAATCCTAAGAATTTGGAGGTGCAGAAAACCGGCTAACTTTACCAATGCCCACCCCAATGGGCAAGCGCTCAAACTGTCGCCAGTCAATCAAGCGCGACAAAAATGCGAGTCATCACTCACCCGCTCAGGCCGACAAACACTACGAAACAAGGAGATAAGACGCAGGCTCACCCCAAAGCGCCCCTCTCCCCGTCCCCATATCATTTTCAGGGCATCACTTCGCGGCGATAAATAATGCGATCGTTGCCCCTGTCACGGCCAAAGATGGCCTCTCCCGACAGATGATCCGCCGTGGCGGGGTCCGCCAGCCAGAGCGGTTGATCAGGTTGTTTCTCCAGCACGATACGGTAGGGGATGCGTACGGCCTGATTCGGTGGTGCAAAATGGAACCAGGTTTCACCGCTATTGAACCGAGTCTGGCTACCTCCTGGGGCCTGATTGCCGAACCCGAGGCGAATGCGGGCACCATCCTGCAGGACGAGATCCCCGCTCGCAGCATCATAGTGTTGATTGGCGTCGGTGAAATCCATGCCGTCCCCCGTCAGGGCGATCTGAGTGCAGACATCCTGCGAATTGGCGCGCCACAGCCCACCTTCGAAATATTGAACCTGAAGTGGCAGCGCCAGCGGTGCGCTGACCGCTCCCTGGCGGGTACTGGCCAGCAGACGGCCGTAATAGGCAATCATGGTATCGTTCGCACCCTGCGGGATGAGGAGCTGCTTCGCGGTGCAATTAACCCCGTTATCGCAGGTACCGGTCACGGCGGGGTTCATGTTTCGATCGGCAAGGAAGCTGGTCTCGAGAGTCTCGCCGTCCGCTACCCTGAGCCCTAGTCGCAGGAGCGGCAAGGGCTCTTCCGGTGCAGTCAGGCTAGGGGTCAGCTCACGCAGCCGCATAAACCGGCTCTGGCCGGTAGCCTTGCCGGTACCTTCGGACCAGCTGGCGGCCAGCGGCACCAACCGATTGGAGCGATCCACCCCGTCCTGGTTATTGGCAGCCGCCAGAATGAGCGCGCCCTTGGCAAAGGCATCCCGGTAATTTTTCGTAACCCCCCCCTCCTTGTTGCGCGCAACCACAATCGCATCCACGTCAAACGGCTGACTCATATAGTTGAAGCCACCGCAAGCCGGGGTGACAGTGCCGCTCGTCATGCTGAAGTCCCAGGGCACGAAACGCCCTACCGGCACGCTGCTGGCGGGAGGGATGGTGTAGCCAAAGTAGCCCGTTGCCGGGGGTATCGCGGCAGGCGGTGTCGCCTTGATCCTGAAGACCCCGACCTCGTTGAGACTGAGGGTGGACGTGTTGAGACTGTTGCTGGCCGCAACGTGGCTGTACTTGTTCGGGATGACCTGAGCGACGCCCCCCCCTTGGGGAGCCACCAGCTCAGTGGTCAGGGCGATATCTGGCAACACGAAGTTCGGCGTGGTGCCGTTGCCGACGCAGATATTGCCATCGTTGTCGCTCTGCCAGGCCATGGCCTGGATATTCAGTGGGAAGGTGTCTCCCGTCCTCTTGAACACCGGACAACTGGCATCCCCTGCCGCACAGGCCCCCTGGGCAGGCGTGATGCAGAGCCCCACCGGGCGGCTGACGAACAGATCCGAGCCCGTCATCACCAGACCCGCGGTATCCCCGCTGCCATCGTGACGGGCGTTGAGCCGCATCTGGCCCGCATCCGGATAGTTGACATTTTTCAGCGTCGCCTTGCCCTGACTATCGAAGTTCACGTTGATGACAGTGCCCGTCGGCGAAGCCACATTGGCGGCATAAGTCGAGACCGAATTGCCCTCTATCGTGACCTGACTGCCAAATGCATTGGCATTCGGGGTGACATAAGAACCCCAGAAGCTGACCGGCTTGCTCACGCTGGCGAAGCCGGGAACGCACTGCTGGGTCGCATCGTCTTTCTTGACGGCGCTGATCACCACATCCTGTGGCTTGTTGGCCAGGGTATCCAGCACATTGAACAGGAAGCCGCTGTCGGCAAAGCTCAGGGTACAGGCGGCGGCGCTCAACGCCCCGCTACCCGCCCGGCACAGGGTCGGGTACTGGAATGCCGGCGTCGAGCCGGCCACGCCCATGATCACGGTGCCCGCCGTGTTGTTGTGCAGCCGGGCCGTGGTCGAGCCCCCGCTGAAGGTCAGCTGATTGCCCCCCACCCAGCCATTGCTGGCGGTGTCGGGGGTGAGGCTAAGGGCCGCGCTGACCTGCTCGGTGACGAGCCGGGAACAGCTCGCATCGGCACAGGCCTTGATGACCACCGTCTCGGGGTTGCAGGTGAGCGCCTGGCCGGAGTGGCTGAGCTCGAAGTGATCGATCTGGGACCCGTCCGTGCTCCCTCCGCAAGTGTTACCACCGAGGTCCACCTTGTCGACGGCACCCTGATCGAAGTAGTAGTCACCGTTTCCGCTGATATCGACATTGCCTCCCGTCGCCAGCGCCCCCTCGAGCGTGGCGTTGCCGGCCATGCGGACATTGCCCGCCACATAGACGACGGCATTGATCTGGTTCTGGCCAGCGATGGAGAGATCCCCCTTCACGTAGATGAAGAGATGCTCGGGCAGATTGCGGAGGTTGAGCCTGGCGTTGTTCAGATCGAGGTTGTTGAAATAGAGCCTCGCCGTCACGCCGGTGGCGATGATCTCGGCCTGGTTGCTGATGCTGCCGTCGTCGAAGTCGTGATCCCCGGGCTCAAAGCTGTTGCCACTGTGGCCGGTACAGCTGGTGCCACTCCCCTGCTTGCTGCACACCAGGTCCCCAAGGGGTGGCACCAGCACACCGGGGGGCGGTGTCATGCTGACCCCCTCCGTCGGGGGATCGGTAAAGATGTCCTTGCAAGTGGAGAAGGGGCATAGGCCGGGCCAGTCCCCCCCGAAAGGCTCATGGGTGACCTTGCTGTTGCCCGTCATGGTGACGTTGATCGCCGACACGGCACCGGTCAGCTGGGCCTGCTCGCCCATGGTCAGGTTACCCGCCTTCACATAGAGGATGGCGTTGAGCCTGGTATTGCCGCTCATGGTGACCTTGCCGAAGTGGTAGATCATCAGGTCATTGGCCTTGCCGAGGGCATTGACCTCCATCTGATCGCTCAGGGCCAGATCGCTCTTGATGTAGAGCTGGGCGGCGGTGCCTGCATCGAAGATCAGATCATCGTTGTGGCCAAGCTCCAGCCTGTCGATCCAGTGGCTGCCACCACGGAAATAGAAGCTGATCTCGGAGGTGCTCTGGTGTCTGAACGTCTTGAGGTAGCGGGCCTGCAGATAGCCGTTGATGGTGGCATTGCCGATCAGCTCCAGCGTCTGATGGAGCTGAACGGTCAGATCGCTGCGACTGCTCGCCGCGGTGATCCTGCCCTGATCCTCCATCCTGAGCCCATAGACGCTGAGCGTGCTCTGGCCCTGGAAGGCCATGATGCTGTTGCCCTTTATCTCGAGATTCCTGATGGACCAGTCCCCCGCGGCCATGGTGACCGGCACGCTGCCACCCGACACGTTCATGGCGACGTTGTCGATATAGCGGGGCTGGAAGTGAGCCGTCCCGGTGCTGCCATTGCCCGAGACCTCCAGACGGTTGTAGACGGTGACCCTGGCGTCGGAGAGCCTGCCGTTGCCCGTGACCGTCAGCTCATTGGCATGCAGGGATCCCGCCCCATGGAGGCCGTTGTTGTAGTCATTCCTGATCGTCAGCTTCCTGGCATACAGGGTCGCGCCGTTGAGGTCGAGCACGGCCCCCTCGGAGAGGGATAGGATGTCAAAGCGATAGGTTTGCCCCGATGTGAGGGTCACCACGCAACTGTTGCCGCCCCACGACGCATTTCTGTAATCCCCGGCTGCGGGGGAGATGGCGCCATTGCAGGCCAGATCGTTCTGGCCGCTATAGGCGGGAAAGCCTCCCGGATTGGCCGGAAATGCATTGGGATCTTCGATGAAGGCCACGCCGCCGAGGGGGCTGGCCAGGGCACCGCTGACGTTGCAGTTGGAGACCCAGGTGCCCCCGTCCCAGTAACCGCCGCTGTTGCAGTTGGCGTTTGGCTGGATGCTCTTGCCGAGGAAGGGATAACGGGTTCCCACGGTCGAGCTGATGATCTTGCTCTCGTTGGTCATGCTCAGTACACCGGGGGTGGCGTGGCTCTGCACCGGGAAGAGGAAGGCGGCGGTGCACTGATCGGCCCCCTGTGCCGGGACCGAGCCCAACAGCATGGCGAACAGCATGGGGGCCCAGAGAGGCGGGCGGGACGTCATGGGTGCTGGCTCCTTGCAAGGGCGCCATCAAAGGCTTCCGCCACCAGGGTGCGGCTGACGGCAAAGTCCGGACTGGGATTGTTCAGATCGCGACGACCGCAGGCGCCCGTGCTCTGAAAGCGGTAACCGGTCTGGGTGACCCCAGCCACACTGACCACCACCGGCTTGCAGGTCAGTACCACGTTGCAATCCACCAGCCCCGGGACTGCAAAGGGGATGGATGTCAGGGCGACGCACTGTTGCGCGTCCCAGTGATCATTGGGGTAGAGGCGGTAGAGACCCACCTCCAGCCCGCTCTGGGCCGCCATCAGGGCACGCACCCCGCGCACCTCAACCGTATTCTTCTCGCCGCTGTCCACCAGGAAGCGGCCCATGGCCGCCGCCAGCAGGCCCATGATGACGATGACGAAGAACGCGATCATGATGGCGCTGCCGCGCTGGGGCGCCGACCTGCGGGGGGGCCTAGGGAACATTGAGCGTCTCCAGCTTGTGGTTGAAGAGGACGCGCTCGCCGCGCTGCTCGAACTCCATCCGCAGTCCCACCTCGCTCTGATTGAAAGCGGCGGGCTCACGATAGAAGTAATAGGGCGAAAAACGGATATGCTCGGCCATCAGGACCGGTGTGCTCCCGCGAATGTCAGTGCCTATAGCGGCGCTGGCTCGGGTCAGGGCGGCATTCATCACGCAGTAACGCACCTGTTGGCGGGCAAAATAGATGCGCTGCCCCGGCGACTCCTTGGCGAAGGAGCCATCCACCGTCAGCGGTAGCGCCCCCGACACGGATGCCCCAACAGAGGTGACGCTGGCCACGCAGTTGCCATGGAGGCACCCCTGCTCCAGGGTGATATTCGGATCGGCAAGGGGGTAGACGATGGCCAGGTCCTTATTCCGCTCGGGCAGCACGTCCGGCACCACTATGGTGAGCCCGGCGCTGGCCGCGGAGCCCAGATAGCGGCTGGCGGTGGCGATGGGCCAGAAGCGCAGACAGGCCCCCTGATCCAGAGGGTTGCCCGCCTCATCCTCGATGCGCACCGAGCCCGGCACCGCATCGCGCAGCTCGCGGTTGAGCCGCTCCAGGGCGAAACGGGCATCGCTCATCAGCTGCTCCCGGCGGCTGGCATCCCCGTAAATCTGGGTGCCGATACCGATAAACTGGCTGGTAAAGGTGGCCATCACTCCGAGCAGCAGGATCACCATCACCAGTTCCACCAGGGTGAAGCCCCGTGCAATGCGCTGGCTCATCAGTAGTTACCCCGATAGAGCGCAAACTCGACTTCACTGCGATCAGGCAGCCGCACCGTCAACTCGATACGCTTGCCGATGGACGAGGCACCCTTGCCTGCACTGGCAAACAGGTCATCAGCCGTGACACGGATCTTCAGCTGATAGTGGCGATACTCCTCGTCGCTGGCGCTGGCAGAGCTCTGGGTGAACTGGTTGGCGTCCACCCAGTTACCCGCAGTATCGAAATCATCCACGTCGTTGAAGGCGTAGGGGCGCGTCTCGCCCCCATCCGGACCGTAATCGGCGACTGGGGTGCAGGCGGGATAGATCTCGGGAGGCGTGCCGACGGTCTCGCCGCAGCGAAAACGGCCGCCATTGTGATCCGAGTGTTCATCGAAAGATTTTTGCAGCACCTCGTTCAGGATCCGCTGGGCCAGCTGGGCAGCCCGCACCTGCTGCACCGGATCCACTGACTTGGGCGCCTGGTTGACCAGCAGACCCAGAATGCCGGTGAGCGCGATGGCCAGCAGCACTATGCCGACCACGAATTCGATCAGGGTGAAGCCGCTACGGGCCTTAAGGGAGGGCATGGATATAACCTTCCGGCTCGATGCGCAGGCGTGCGCTCTCCCGACCGTCGCTCACCACCAGATCGCAATAAGGAACGCAGGTTGACGGAGAGAGGGGGCGGCCGGTGTGTTTATCGAAACGAATACCGAAGTCAGATTGCCCGTTTAGGGTTACCGACACGCCAGTGTTCACGATGTGTATCGGCGCAGAGACAGCTCCATCAGCCAGTGCAACAGAGTAGTGCCAAAACTGTCCCGGTTTAACCTGAAAAAAGGTTTGTCTGGCACCATTAATGCTTGGATTAGAGGGCTCATTCATATTGATGGTCTGCACCAGTCTCAGCCGGGCCACCAGCTCATCGCAGACGGTATGGGTTTCAAAGCCGCCTTTGCCCAGCCACTTGGGCACGGCAAAGGCGGCCAGAATCCCGAGCAACAGGATCACGATCACCAGTTCAATCAGGGTGAAACCCTTGGTTGCAGGCATTGGGGTTCTCACAAGGGTAAAGAGAAAGCGAGGCTGAAGCCTCGCTCAGATCTATCAGTTCCCACATCCGGAAACATTAACACTGAATGATGAAGTTGCCGTGCTTGCTTCGTTATACACAACTTGACAGTTAGCGCTGCTACCAGCATCCGCAGGCTTAAATGTCCCCTTAGATGCAGATGCCTCATCCCAGCCATCTAGGGTAACTGCATTTGCAATAGTTGCTGCTGTCGGGTAACCAAACTTCGCATCAACTGTAGTACCAGCAACAGATACGGCAGCGGAAGAGGCTTCAATCCCTTGTATTGCAGCCTTGCTGTATATCATCTGGGCAGCACTTTGCAGTGATGCTTTGACACCATCCGCAGCAGCCTTGCGCGCATCATCCTGCAGATTCAGGAACTTGGGCGCGGCGGTGACCGCCAGAATGCCCAGGATGATGATCACGATCACCAGTTCGATCAGGGTAAAACCCGCCTGCTTTTTCATTACGTTTTCCTCGGTTTATCAATTGATATGGGTGGTCACCTGGCCGGAGGCCGGGCGGTAACTGAAACTCATGTAGGCATCGGTGCTCCCTTGCGGGTCCTGATAGCGCCCATCACTTCCCTTGCTCAGGCTGTTGACCAGATAGTAACGGCAGACCGAATCCAGTCCATTGTTGCTCACCGTGGCATAGAACTTCAGGTCATTGCCGCTACCGCGCACCTCGTCAAAGTTGGCAGTAGCCTTGGGAGGATTCTGCAACAAGCCCTCCCAAATATTGAGACAGCGGACCGCCGTCAGATTGGCCGGATCCACATCGGGAGCGCCGCTCGCCGCCGTGTCCATGGGATAACCGGGGGAGAGCTCGCCGTTGCTGACCTGGCTGTCGGTCGGCGTGGTCAGATAGAAACGGGAACCGTCGTAGAGCACTGTATTGAGACTGTCCTGTTTGGCACGACCCTCGGCTTCCCACTGGGCCCGCACCAGGGAGACCCCGGTGGCGAAACCGCCGGATACCCCTTCCACGCTGGCCTTCTTCGCCTCGTCGGTCACGTCGAGAAAACGGGGCAAGGCGGTGACGGCCAGGATCCCCAGGATCACGATGACGATCACCAGCTCTATCAGGGAAAAACCGGCCATCTGACCTGGTCCCTGGCCGGTGCTCACTCTCTTTGCTGCCATGCTACCTCCGTAATGGTCCGCATTATTTCATGCAGATAGAAAAAAAATCATGTGGCTGAAGCACTTGAGAGATCGCTTCACGGCTTTGCCAGCACCCGGCCGTCGCCGAAACGGTAGCGCAGCCAATGCCCCTCCCAACCAAACTCGCAGCCGCCCCCATCCTGGCTGGCGAGGGCCTGCCAGGATGGCAACCCCGGATCGTCCGGACCAATCAGCATCAACCAGAGCTGGCGGCAGTTACCGGACGGGGACTGCAGCGGCAACACCGCCAGCGGCCAGCCTCGCTCATCGAACTGCCAGGCCACCCCCTCCGCATGCAGCACCGCGGGGCGCCGCTCATCGAGCCAGCGCCCGTGCAGCCGCTGGGCCCGCTCGGCAAATTGCTCTCCGAGCAGGCTCAGGCTGACCGCCAGCGCCTCTGCCCTGTGGCTGCGATAGCTCAGGGCCAGGGTGGCAAGGATGACCAGCAACAGGGCACAGACGACCATCCGCCTGTAGCCCCCCAGCCAGCGCTCATCCTGCTCGGACTGTCTGCTCATGCCTCTCTCGCCCCTTGTCTACCGCAAACAGCATGCATTACTGACCACGCACCGCTCCCATCATGTCCCACCATCAGGGGAGTGAAGATACCGCCTACTGACCCCGCACCGCTCGCATCATGTCCCACATTGGCGTGAAGATACCGAGCGCCAGCACCAGCACCATGACGGCCACTATGCCGATAAGGATCGGCTCGATGCGGGCGGTGAGGCTCTTGAGGTCGTAATCCACCTCCCGCTCGTAGTATTCGGCCGCCTCGTGCAGCAGCTCGTCCACCTGGCCCGTCTCTTCCCCCACCGCGATCATCTGCATCACCAGAGGGGTGAACAGGCCGCTGGCGCCGGCGGTGCGCAGCAGGCTCTCGCCTCGCTCGATACCGCCCCGCATGTCGCGGATCTGCCCCGCCATCCAGGCGTTGTCCACCGCATCGGCCACCAGGGTCAGCGCCGTGTTCAGCGGCACCCCGGCCTTGAGCATCATGGAGAAGCTGCGGGCGAAGCGGGCCAGCAGGGAGCGCTCTATGATGGAGCCGACGATGGGCAGCCTGAGCTGCCATCGGTGCCAGGTCAGCTTGCCCCGGGCCGTGGCGACCCAGCGCCGCCAGCCGACGATCGTTCCCAGCAAGATGGCGAGCAGCAGCCACCAGTAGTGGACGAAGAAGTGGGAGGTGGCGAGCAGGATCCGGGTCGCGAGCGGCAGCTCCACCCCGAACTTGGCGAACATGCCGGCAAACACCGGGATCACCATGATGTTGAGGATCACCATGGCGACGGCGATGGCTATCATCACGAAGCTGGGGTAGCGCATGGCAGTCTTGATCCGCTTGCGGGTCTCCAGCTCCAGATCGAAATAGTTGGCGAGCTGCAGGAAGGCCTCCTCCAGCTGGCCGGTGTTCTCGCCGACGTGGATGATGGCCACGAACAGGCTGCTGAACACCTTGGGGTGAGCCTGCATCGAGCTCGACAGCGGCCGCCCGTTGCCGAGATCCTCCCCCAGAGCGTGGAGCGCCCGCTTGAGGGGCTTGCTGTGGGCGCTCTCCTCCAGCCCGGCGATGGCACGCAGTATGGGGATGCCCGCCCGGGTCAGGGCATACATCTGGCGGCTGAACACCACCAACTCCTCCAGCTTGACGCCCCCCTCCAGCAGCAGGGACCAGTCGATGGCGGCGGATCTGGCCTTGCCCGCCTTCAGCTCGGTAGGCATCACGCCACGGCGCATCAGTTGCTCGGCGGCGGCCAGCTCGCTGGCGGCCTCCACCACGCCGTTGACGGCATTGCCCTGGCTGTCGCGGCCCTTGTACGCAAATGATCCCATGACTTAGCCCAGATCCTCGGCCAGCCGCAGCACCTCGTCCACCGAGGTGATCCCCTCCCGGGCATAGTCAAGGGCGGTCAGTGCCAGGGGCCGGTAGTGCTCGTGCTCGCGCGCAGCCCGGGCAAAGCCCTCGGCGTCGTTGCGACGCAGGGCATCCATCATGGATTGGTCCAGCTCCAGCAGCTCGTAGACCCCGATCCGGCCCGCATAGCCGGTGAAGTTGCAGCTCTGGCAGCCGCGCCCCTTGCGATAGACGTGCTGACCCGGCATCTCGCCGGAGAGCGCGCCAAGCCAGGTGGCCTGCCCCTCATCCGGCGCCGTCTCACAGGCGCAGTGTTCGCACACTCGCCGCACCAGCCGCTGGGCCACCACGGCCCGCAGGGCGCTCGCCACCAGATAGCCGGGGGCCCCCATGTCGATGAGGCGCAGGGCACTGGTGACGGCGTCGTTGGTGTGCAAGGTGGTCAGCACCAGATGGCCGGTGATGGCGCCGCGCAGGCCAATCTCCACCGTCTCGTTGTCTCGCATCTCCCCCACCAGCAGGATGTCAGGATCCTGGCGCAGGGTGGAACGCAGCACCTGGGAGAAGGTGAGGCCGATCTTGTGATTGACCTGCACCTGGTTGACCCGAGGCAGTCGGTACTCCACCGGATCTTCCACCGTGATGATCTTGTGGCTGGCCTGGTTGAGTTCGGAAAGGGCGCCATAGAGCGTGGTGGTCTTGCCGCTGCCGGTGGGCCCCGTCACCAGTATCATGCCGTGGGGGCGCTTGAGCTGGCGGCGGAAGCGGGTCAGGATGGCGGGCGGCATGCCGGTCTCGGCCAGCGACAGTATGCCGGTGGATTGATCCAGCAGCCGCATCACCACAGATTCCCCGTACTGCACCGGCATGGTGGACATCCGCACATCCACGTCACGACCGCGTACCTTCATGGCGAAGCGGCCATCCTGGGGCAGCCGCTTCTCCGAGATGTCGAGCCCGGCTACCAGCTTGAGGCGCAGCACCAGCGCCTGGGCGATGCGCACCTCGCTCAGGATGTTCTCGTGCAGCACGCCGTCGATGCGCTGGCGGATGCGCAGCACCTTCTCGTCCGGCTCGATATGAATGTCCGAGGCTCCCACCTGCACCGCGTCTTCGAACAGGGAGCGCAGCAGCTTGGCCACCGTCGCCTCCCCCTCGTCTGCCCCGGCGTTGAGGCTGCTGGCACCCAGCTCGAAGCCGGTCTCCTGATGCTCCTCGTGCAGCTGCACCGCGAAGTTCTCTATCTCCCGGGTGCGGCGATAGAGGCGGTCGAAATACTCCAGCAACTGGCCTTCCCGGGCCACCGCCAGCACCAGCTCCCGCGGACTCAGCAGGGCGGCGATGGCATCAAGGGCGCTCAAGTCGGCGGGATCCGACATCACCACGGTGACCTTGTCGTCGCTGAGGTTGACCGCCAGAGCCCGGTAGCGGCGCGCCTGCACCTCGGGCAACAGGGTCACGGCCGAGGCGTCTATGGTGAGGTTGTTGAGATCGAAGAAGGGCACATCCAGCTGACGGGCGAGGAAGGTCAGCAGTTGCACCTCGCTGATGAAGCCGAGATCGATCAGGGTGGTGCCCAGCTTGCGGCCGGTGTGGCGCTGCTGCTGCAGGGCGAGCTGCAACTGATCATCCGAGATGATCCGCTCCTGTACCAGCAGGTCGCCGAGGCGCATTTTCAGTCTGGGTTGTGCCATGCAAACTCCAAAAAAGTGATCCCGGCTGCCCGTCAGGGGGCAAGCTGTGCAATTCGCTGTTCCAGCCAGCTGCTGGAGGCCTCGCCCAGGTTCCCGTGCAACTGGGCGTTGCGATAGGCATCCAGCGCACGTTGGCGATGGCCTTGGCCATCCTCGGCCACGCCGAGCCCCAGCCACCAGCGCCCCTGATCCGGCTGCTGGCGCAGCAGCTTGACGTAGAGCTCCGACGCCCGGGCAGGCTGACCCAGCTCCTGGGCAAGCCCGGCCCAGGTGGCGTAGTAATCCAGATTGGCGGCCAGATCCGGTTGATAGCCGGTCAGCCAGTCCAGCGCCTTCTGGCGATCACCGCCACCGATGGCCACCCGGGCCAGCAGCAGACGCAGGTCGGCCTGCTCGGGATCCAGTCTCAACCCCTCTTCCAGCACCTGGCCGGCCTCCGCCAGCCGTCCCGCCCCATAGAGCAGGCCAGCCAGCTGTTCCCGCGCCCCCTGATTGTGCGGGTCATGGACCAGTACCTCGTAGTAGTTGTCCTGCGCTTCCTGCATCTGACCCTTGGCCATGGCGGTGGTCGCCTTGCGCTCGGCCAGGGCCGCCAGCTCGGGCTCGGAGAGCTCCACCGTCTCTATCTTCAAGATTCCGGGCTTGCGCGGGGCTGTCGACACTGGCGCCTCTTCGGCATCCTGCTCGGCCGCCAGCTCGGCATAGAGATCCGGCTGCAACTCTTCGTCGCTCGGGATGACGTCATCCTCTGGCGGCGTCTCGGCCAGGGTCTGCGGCGCCAGGTCGGCGGTGTCGCTTGCCCTCGCCGCTATGGAGCCATCCACCCCAACCGCCCCGGAGGCGGCAGCCACCTGGGGCGCGGGGGCAACGGCAACCACCTCGGCGGCAGAGGAGGCTGGCAGCGTCTGCTCACCGCTCGCCGGGACGAGCCGGGTAGTCAACTGAACGGTCGGCTGCGCCGTCCGCTGGCTCTGCTGCCAGTAGATCCAGGTACGCCAGCCGAGGATGGCCAGCGCCAGGGTGCACAACAGGGTCAGCGCCAGCATCCACCACCCCTGCTGACGCACCGGCGCCACATAGACGGCGGCGCCCTCGGATCCTGGCTGACGCTGCTCCAGATCTTTGAGCATCTGATTGATCACGCTCATGACCAGACTCCATAGGTCAGGGCAGCACCCAGCAGCAGCAACAGGGGCCACCAGCGTACCAAGGCGCCACGGCGGGCGTCGTCGGTATCACGAACGGCGAGTCGCACCAGGGCGCTATCGATCCGGCGCACCCCGCGGCCATAGGCCAGCATCAGGCACTTCTGGGCCAGCACGTTGATGAGCCGGGGAATGCCGCGGGACGCCCGCCACAACAGGCGCAAGGCCGGGCCGCCAAACAGCGCCGCCCCGCGATAGCCCGAGACATGCAGCCTGTGCTCCAGATAGGCCCGGGTCTCGTCGCACCGCAGCGGCCGCAGGCAGTAGGAGAAGCCGATGCGCTGGCGCAACTGGCGCAGGTGGGGCCTCGCCAGCCGGACATCCAGCTCGGGCTGGCCGAACAGCACGATTTGCAACAGCTTGCTGGATTCCGTCTCCAGGTTGCCGAACAGCCGGATCGCCTCCAGGGTCTCGTCCGGCAGGGCCTGCGCCTCATCGATCAGCACTACCACTCGCTGCCCCTGCTGGTGCAGGGCGATGAGGTGGCGATGGATGCGATCCGTGAGATCCAGCTCGCTGACTCCCTGCACCGCCAGCCCCAGCTCCAGGGCCAGGGCGGTACGCAACTCCCCCGGGGTGAGGTGGGGATTGGGCAGCCAGGCCAGGCGCACCGGACACGCCTCGGAGCCGAGCTCGCTCAGCAGCTTGCGGCAGAGCAGTGTCTTGCCGGTGCCCACCTCGCCGGTCACCTTGATGAAGCCCTCCCCCTGCTCCAGCGCCCAGTTCAGCACCTGCATGGCCTCCTCGTGGGGAGGCAGACCGTAGTAGAAGCCGGTGTTCGGGGTCAGGCCGAAGGGCGCCTCCTGCAAACCGAAGTGACTCAGGTACATGCGCCCTTCCTGTGCCCATCACGGCCAGTGCCGACCAGGCCGAAGGAGAACACCTGCAAACCGGCATGGTTCAGGTACATGAGTCGTCACCGGCCTGGGGGCCTGTCGTGGCACAGAGCCACAGGCCGTATGGCACAAGGCCAATCGCATGCTGCTTCATGGCCTAGCCCTTGGGCGGATACCATTTGTCGAGCAGCTCGGAGGAGCGTTGCAGCTCCTGCTGCCAGGTATCCTTCTCCACCACGGTCGGCTTGAGCAGGATCACCAGCTCCACTTTCTGGGTGCTCTCGCTGCGGTTGGTGAAGGCCTCGCCGACCCAGGGAATGTCCCCGAGCAGCGGCACCTTGCTGACGACCTCTTTCTTGTCGGTCTTCATCAGGCCGCCGATGACGATGATGTCACCGTTGTTGGCCTGCACCACGGTATCCGATTCACGAATGGCGCTCTTGGCGAGCGGCAGCACCAGGGGATCGGCGGTGCCGACGTTGATGGTCTTGTTCTGCTCCTCGGTGTCGATGACGGAGGGGTGGATGTGCAGCAGCACCCGGCCCTGCTCGTCGATCTGCGGGGTCACATCCAGGGCGATACCGGAGAAGAAGGGGGTCAGCTCCACGTTCGGCGTGACGATGGGGGCCGAGTTGCCCGAGGTGGTGGTGGTGGTGGAGGCATTGGTGACGAAGTATTCGTCCGTCCCCACCTTGATCACCGCCTTCTGGTTGTTGGTCGCGGTGACCCGCGGGCTCGAGAGGGTATTCACGTCACCCTGGGTCTTGAGCAAGTCAACCGCCACCACGAAGTTGCCATCCGAGATGGTGAAACCGGCGCCACCGCCGATGGCGTTGAAGATGGGATTGCTGGCTCCGACCTGGCTGTTGCCAAGACTACCCCCCCCCCGGATACCTTTGTTGCCGTCCCAGCTGGCGGAGAGACCGTTCCAGTCCACCCCCTGCTCGTAGCCCTCGTTGAGGGAGACCTCCAGGATCCGCGCCTCCAGCACCACCTGGCGTTTGAGGTGTTCGCCGGACTGATCCAGAAAATCGCGTACCGCCTTGAGCTCCTTCGGATAGGCGCGCACGGTGACCAGCCCCGCCTGGGGACTGGTGATGACGGCTCGTCCGTCTCCCGTACCGATCAGGGTCTGCAGGGCGTCCCGCAGATCGGTCCAGTAGTCGTTGTTGCTGTCGGTCTCGATCCGGGTGCCGTTGCTGTTGTTGCCGTTGCCGTTGTCCCCGTTGGAGGAGCCGAGGTTGTTGTTGCCGTTGTTATTGTTGCCGCTGCTGTCGACGTTGTTGTTGCCGTTATTGTTGTTGTCGTTGGCGGTCACCCCGCCGGTACTGACCGAGGTGCGGGAGAGGCCGCGGCGGGCCATCATCAGGTAGTTGACCGGGATGGTCTCGGTGCGCAGACCCGCCGGGTAGACGTGAAACACGTTGCCCTTGCGCTGCACGTCGAAGCCGTACATGTCGCCGACCGTGGCCAGCGCCTCCTGCAGGGTCACATCCTTGAGCTCGACCGAGATCGAACCCGCCACCCCGGGGTGTACCGCCACGCTGTAACGGGATCCCTTGAACAGGGAGCCGAAGAACTCCACCGCATCGACGTCATGGGCCGCGATGCGCAGCCGTTTCTCCGGAACCGCCAAGGGCTGCTGGGGACGGTTGAGCTGCAGCAGTTCGCTCTGCACCGAGGGAGGCAAAGTGGTCAGCGGCGCGGTCGGGGTCTGCTCGTTCATGGCCTGCTTGAGCGCGTCTTTGGCCTGCACCGGTTCGGGGTGCTGGTAGCTGGTACAAGCCGCCACCGCCAATGCGAGGGGAAGCAGACAAAAATGGTGTTTTTTCATGTTATTGGTGCACCTGACTCGCAATGAAACTCGACAAACCTGGCCCGCAGCATCCCGCGCGGAACCGACTTCACATCCGGATCTTGCTGCCAAACAGGGTCAGTGTCTGACGCTTGCCCGCTTTCTCCAGTACCACGGCATCGGCGCTGATGCCCACCAGCAGAAAACCGTCGATCCGCTGGCCCACCCGATAGCTCTGACCGTTGAGCACCGCCAGCGCCGGTCCGTTGCCCAGGATGACGCTCTGCAACCTGGGCAGACCGGCGCCCTTGCTCGGGCTCGCCGCCGCGCCGCTGCCGGCCAGGGGGGCGGTCGGGTCCTGCAACACCTCTGCCTGGGCCAGCGGGCCCAGCAGGCAGCACAACAATGTCAGCCACTTAGCCACGAATGAACTCCTTGCTGGTACTCAAGGTGTAGATCTCCATCTCCACCGCCGCCTTGGGGTGCTCAACCACCCTGTAGTCGAAACCTTTCCAGTAGAAGTGGCGAGGCAGGGCCTCCAGCGCCTTCAGGTACTGGTAGACATCGAAATAGCCCCCCTCCAGCTGGAGCCGGATCCCGTGTTTGAACAGGTTGGCCTTCTGCTCGCCAGCCATCAGCGGCTCGGGTTTGAGGGAGGTGAGCGCCAGCATATGCAGGTTGGCGGAGCGAGACAACAGGGCCTCCAGCACGGCCGGCATCTCGTGGGCCGGGATCAGATCCACCGTCTGGGCCTTGAGCTCTGCGTCCAGCCGGCCGAGGGATGCTTCTACGCCGGCCAGCTGCTGGCGCACCTGGGCGTTGGGATCCCGCCCCAGCCGGGCCTGCTTGCCCTGATTCTCCAGGGTCAGGATCTCCAGATCCCGCTGCGCCGCCGTCAGCGCCTGCCGCTCCTGGCTCAGGCGGGTGTCGGCGGCATCCAGCCAGCCGTAGATCCCGGCCGCCCCCAGCAGGATGATGCCCGTCAGCAGGATCAACACCCTCTCTCGCAGGCTGAGGGCGGCCACGCGCTGTGCCCAGGCCAGCCACTGTGCTTTCATCTCCATCATGGGGTCTCCCGTGCTATGCCGCTAAGCTGGAAGGCCAGCTGGCCAGCCTTGTCCCGGCTCAGGGTCAGCTCGCCAAACTGCTTGCCCGCCAGGGACGGGGTCTGCTTGAAGCGGTTCACCCAGGCGGGGACATCCTGACTGCGTTCGGCCACCCCGGAGAGGTTGATGCGCCCGTCACTTATCTCAATCCGTTGCAGGGAGAGGCGGGCATCCCGCAGACGGGCCAGATCCGCCATCACGCCGGCGTAGCCCTGGGATTTTTGCAGGGAGAGGCTGCCGAGCTGGCGTATCAGCGCCTGCTTGGCAGCCAGCTCCTCGCGCTTGTCGACCAGCTGCTGTTGCAGCTGACCGTCTGCCTGATGGCGCGCCAGCGCGGCATCGAGCCGTGTGGCCTCGCCGCGCTGCACATCGAGCAGCGCACGCACCTGGGCCAGCTCGCGGTCGACACCCCGCTGTTGCCAGCCATAGAAAAAGGTGGCCGCGACCAGCAGCAGCAGGCAGCCGCCCCAGACCAGGGCCATCTGATTGAGGCTGGCCCACAGGCGCCTTGGCCTGAATTCAGCGCCATAGAGATTGATATGGTGTTTCATCCTTCGCTCCTGCCCAGGGCGGCGCCGTAAGCGGAGAGATATTCGACACCGGCCTGCCACTGGGTCTTGTTGGCCATGGAGGAGTGAAGGATGACGTCAGCAACCCGGTTCATCGTTCGCCTCCCAGGGCCGCACCATAGGCACAGAGGTATTCGACACCGGCCAGCACCGCCTTGTTGGCCATGGCGGAGACCGGGAAACCGAAGACCTGTTCCAGGTGGCGGACCAGCAACCCGATGGCGGAGGAGGCGATGGCGAGTTGCAACTGGCCCGGCTCCGGCAGCTTGAGATGACCCGCCAGGTAGTCGAGGGAGCGCTGGATCTCCAGCGCCAGCCCGTCGAGCATCTCCTGATCGGGCTCATGGGTACCGGTGAGGCTGGCGAACCCGCGGAACTGACGGGAGAAGCAGAGCCCTCCCCGATGAAAGACCAGCAGTTGCAACTCCTGTCCCCTCGGCTGCCAGAGCAGCATGCGCACCGTCTGATCCGCCTCGTAGAGGGCCGTCATGGCCAACTCGTCGCTGACGATGGCTTCCAGGGTCGCCACGCCGTTGACCGCGTCCGCCAGTTGCTGCACCCGCGCTTTGGGCACGCAGATCACGTTGATGCGCGGCCGACCCGCAGGGGGCGTCGGCAGGTCCACATAGTCCATGGCGAGCTGCAACACGGGTTCGTTGACGAAATCCTTGATGGCCCAGGGCAGGGCCCCCGCCATTTCGGCATCGGGCACGGCGGGCTTGTCGATCTGGATCTGCTGATAAAGGCTGGCGGCCAGGGCCACCCGCACCTTAGACTTGGCCAGGCCATGCTGGGCAAACAGCTCCCCCATGGCCCTGGGCCAGTCGTGAGGACCATGGATGGCGCGACTGGTAAAGATCGGGACGGGTTCCACACAAGCCAGCAGGATGCGATCGCTGGCCAGCAGGAGTCCCACCTGAGGGCTGGGGTGCGAACGTCGGAAAAGTGACTTCATCGAGACCTGGACCTGGCTGCATGAAACGGACTAAACCTTAACATAAACAGGCCATTAGCCTCCAACTTTATGACAAACGATGCATTGACGGCCAAGATGACCTCCCCCTGGGATGCGCCACTGGAACCCGCTCAGATCCCCTCCCCCCTGCACCCTGTCTACCACCCTCTGCTGGATGCCCACGGCGTGCGGCTCTGGTGCAAGCGGGATGATCTGATCCACCCGACCCTCTCCGGCAACAAGTGGCGCAAGCTCAAGTACCACCTGCAACAGGCTCGGGCGCAGGGTAAGACCCACCTGCTGTCGTTTGGGGGCGCCTACTCCAATCACATTCACGCCCTGGCGGCGGCCGGCCTCAGGTCCGGGCTGCGCACCACCGGCATCATACGCGGTGAGGCTGACAGCGTCAGCAACGCAACCCTGAGCGCGGCCAAAGGCTGGGGCATGGATCTCGTTTTTGTGGACCGCCAGAGCTACCGGCGCCGCCAGGATCCCGACTGGCTGGCCCAGTTCGCGGCACCTGACACCCTGATAGTGCCGGAGGGGGGGAGCAGCCCGCTCGCCATCCCGGGAGTCGCCGAGCTGGTGGCCGAGGTGCCCTTCTCGCCGGATCTCTGGGTGCTGCCCTGCGCCAGCGGTGGCACCCTGGCGGGGCTCATCGCGGGCAAGCGGGCACGGGAGCAGATCCTCGCCATCGCCGTGCTCAAGGGGGGTGGCTTCATCGCCGACGAGGTGTGCCGGCTCTATCCTGCGGCGGCCATCACCGATGGCTGGCGCATCGCGCTGGATCATCACGACGGCGGCTATGCCAGGTTCAGTCCGGCCCTGTGGCAGTGGGTACTGGCCTTCAGCGCCCACACCGGGCTGCCGCTCGAGCCCATCTACAGCGGCAAGGCGATGTGGGGGCTGTTCCGGGAACTGGCCGCCGGGCGCATCCCCCGTGGCAGCGAGGTGGTCTTCATCCACACCGGGGGCCTGCAGGGGCTGGCGGGCCTGAAGGAGCAGGACAGACTGTAGGCCAGGGCGATTCAGGGGCCCGGAGAGGGGGCGGGCCGCCACTGAACCAGGCGGGCCCGTCAGGCGGGCATGATCAGCCGCTGTGGCTCTGCGAACCAGGGCCCCTGGCCCGCGTGCACGCCGAGATGACGCAACATCTTCCACTCGTCGCCGCTCTCCACCCCGACCGCAATCACCCGGGTCTGGGTATTGGCGCAACCCCCCACCAGGCTGCGCACCGCCATCTGGTTGACCTGTCGCAGGTGGATCTCCCGCACCAGGCTGGGGTGCAGCTTGAGGAAGTTGATCTCGAACTCCTTGATGTACTGCGTGCTCACCACATCCTGGCCCGCGTGATCGATGGCCAGCCGGCATCCCAACATGCGCAGCGCCCGCAGTGGCCGCTTGAGCGCCTCGTAGTGGCGGGTCACCTGAGACTCCGACAACTGCAGGATCAACCCCTCATTGAGGCTGCGCGGCAGTTGGAACAGCTCGAAGAAAAGATCCCGCTGGAACTCGCGATTGAGCAGGTTCTGGGCACTGAGCGACAGGCAGACGGGGCAGCTCGACTCCGGCCGCTGGCGCAGCAGGCGAAGGGTCTGGGCGACTACCAGCCGGTCCAACGGCAGCAGCAGGCCGGCCTTCTCCGCCATGGGCATGAAGACTCCTGCCTGCAACTCCCGCCCCTGCTCGTCATGAATGCGGATCAGCAGCTCCTGTTGCAGCACCACCTGGTCCCGCTCCTGCTGCACCGGCTGCAGATAGAAGGAGATCCCCCGCTCCTCGATGCGGCGGTTGATCAGGGTGCGCCAGCGCACCGTCCCCTTGTTGCTCGCCTCCTCGTCCAGCGACTTCTCGTAGAGGAACCAGCCGCTGTGACCCTGCAGGCGTGCACTCTTGAGCGCCAGCTCGGCCTCTTCCTGCACCTTGAGCAGGGAGTCCTCGGCCTGATAACAAACGGCACCGAGATAGACGGCCGTGTCCAGATTGACCGACTCGGGCCAGTGCAGGCGCTGCAGGCTCTTGAGCAACTGACTGGCGCCGTCCACCATCTCGCTCTCGGACATGTTGGGCAGCAGCACGGCAAAGACCTGACCGGCGTAGCGGGCCTGCAGGGCACCGCTGTGCTTGCGCACGAAGGCACCGATGGAGGCGCTCGCCTCCATCAGCAGATCCTGACTCGGGCGTCCGCTCAGTTCGGGATCCAGCTCCTCCAGCCCGGCCAGCTCGATCAGCAGGACACCACCACTGATCACGCTCGCCTCCATGATGGCGTTTTCCAGCCGGTTGTCGAAGAAGAGGCGGTTGCCGATGCCGGTGGTCTTGTCGACGAAGGCGTTGCTGCGGATGAAGTTGTCGAACCGGCTACGCTCCTTGCGGGCATCGGCCAACTCGGCCAGCAGATGGGTGAGCGCCTGGCTGGCGGGGAGGGGCCATTCGTCGGCGGGATCATGGGCCAGCTTGGTGAGTTTGCCATCCAGGATCAGTTGGGCCCGCTCCGCCAGCAGCTCGGCACCACGCAGCTGCTGTCGCAACCAGCGGATGGAATACCAGAGGCCAAACACCACGATGAAGACCCCGAGGGAGATGCCGAACATGGCCTGCATGGAGTACTCGAACTCCTTGAACGGCCTGTCCAGCTTGAACTCGGCCTGCATGCCGACCTGATTGGGAATGGCTTTGCTGTAGGGGATCAGCAGACTCTCGTCGGTCTGTTGCTGTACGTCGCGAAACCAGTAGACCCGCTGCCTGTCCTGGCGGATCTCCAGCTCGACCACGTGGGAAGCCCGCAGCAGGGAGGGCAGCCAGCGGGCCAAGGCCTGCTGATCGTCGGTCACTCCCAGTTGCTTGTCGATGATCTCCACCAGGGAGTCGACCCGGTTCTGCTGCAGCTCCATCCCCATCTGGCGGAAACTGAATACTCCGCCCAGCATCACCACGGCCATGGCCGCGATCACGCACAGGGTAATAAAGGAGACGAGTTGAGTGGTCAGTTTCATGTGCCTTTCCGTAGCCGACAGCATCCATAGAGCCTCATGGTATCAGCCTTGGCCAAACCCCGCCTATGGATGAAGATCCCGCTTCTGCAAATAAGCGCGGCGGCCGCTCATGCCCGGGTGTGGGTCACTCGTACGGGGGGACTCGGGAGAGGAGAAAATCGGGCAACCGGCCGAACGGCGGGCAGAAAAATGGTCCCACTGCGGGGACCAAAAGAAACACTCATATCAAAACTAACACTCTGTGCTACTGACAAAAATAGATACAGGAGTATTGAACACACGGTGAGTCAAACCGCACTGCTACTCTAGCGATTTCAGATAAGCTGGACAATTGTCATTTATGACAGGTCAGCGATTGAATCTCCATCAATCAATTTGTCATATTTGTTGTATATCAATGGATTATGATTATTGTTCCAAGTGTGACCGATGTGACTCAAATCGAACCAGCTAATGCTATGATGTTGCCATCCATTTGCATCCCATGCGCCCACCGGGCAGGTATCCCTTGCGACGATCGTCTCCCTTCTGGATCAGTCTGCTGCTGCTCTGCCTGCCCGTGCTGGCGAGCCTGCCCCTCAGCCAGCTGCTGGGCAACCCCCTGGCCCACCAGCTGCTGCAACAGAAGAAGGCGCAGATAGAGGCCGCGCTGGCGGAGCGCCACGAGGCGCTGGATCAGAGCATTCGCTCCCAGCTCTCCAGGTTCGCCTTCGATTGCGGCCCCGCAGACATGGCCCTGCTGCGGGATCCCCGTTTCTACAGCCGCCACATCCGGCTGCAGGGGCTCAAACTCGCCTCCGGCGGCGGTTGTTCCAGTCTGGGGGAGGATTTCCCCCTTGCCACTGTCGAGCTGCCCCCCTATCCCGAACAGGAGCAGTTTGGTCTCGCGGCCACCCAGCCCCGCTTCAACACCGAGCAGGAGGTCGTCGCCTATTACAGGAAGGGTGGCAATGTCGCCTACTGGGTGCTGAACAACAGCTGGAGCCACGATCAGCTGCAATCCCCCTGCCCGGGCTGCTTCTATCTCGAGTTTGGCCAGCAGAGTCCGGGCAAGGTCACCACCTTCTTCCCCCGTGGCGACAAGTCCATCAAGCAGGAGCCTGGCAACCAGAGCCTGAGCTTCTTCGATCCGGATCCCCAGATCAGGCAGACCCTGTGGGCGGGCAAGGCGCTGGAGGAGTATGCGAAGCGGCAGGCCCGCCACTATGGTCTCTTGTATGGCGGCGCGCTGGGACTCCTGCTGGTCACCGCCTACTGGGTGCTGCGCAACTACCGCCGCTCCCTCAAGGGGCTGCTGCAGGCAGCCCTGGTGCGGCGCGAGTTCGTCCCCTTCTATCAACCCATAGTGGACAGTCGCAGCAAAAAAGTGGTCGGTTTCGAGGCGCTGCTGCGCTGGCAGCGGGGTCGGGAGCTGGTGCCCCCAGGCACCTTCATCGACTATGCGGAGGAGCAGGGGCTGATCCTGCCCATGACGGAGCAACTGCTGGAGAGGGTCATCGCGGACCTGCCCTGGCTGGAGCCGACCCAGTGGGTCAGCGTCAACATAGTGGCCGCCCACCTGGAGCAACCCAATCTGCGGCCCCTGTTGCAGCGCCACGACTGGCCCTCCCCGGCCAGGCTCACCTTCGAGCTGACCGAGCGCAAGCCGATCACCGATATCAAGGCGGCCATGGGGGAGATAGCCCAGCTCCAGGAGAAGGGATATCACTTCAAGCTGGATGACTTCGGCACAGGTTATGGCGGTTTCGCCTACCTGCAGCGCCTCGGTATCCGCCAGATCAAGATCGACAAGATGTTCGTCGACACCATAGGCACAGACGATCTCAAGCGCACCCTGCTGGATTCCATCATCGCCTTCGGCCATGAATCCGACATGGAGATGATAGCCGAGGGGGTCGAGACTCTGGAGCAGGTCGACTACCTGCACCGCCATGGAGTCCACCTGATCCAGGGCTATGTCTATGCCAAACCCATGGCCCTGACCAAGTTGAAGATCTGGCTGCTGGCATGGCGGCAGAGCCAGCCCGGCGGGCAGTGAGAGAGAAGCATCAGGGTCCCCGCCCGGGGATCCTCATCTCTTGCAACAAAATGATTCTCCTCTGACGGGACAACTCCCTTTATCATGGACTGGCGCGCCACCCCTGTGGCGCGACCTGTTGTCTCCCTACCCGTCGGCCACGGCCGCCCCGAGATGAGAACCACTGCCTATGAAGTCCTTTATCCGGCAAGAGATTGCCCTGCCCGTTGGCCTGCTGACCCTGCTCTTCTTCAAGACCCTGGGCAGCGACCTGCTGACAGAAGCAACCCCCCTTGCGGTTTACCTGCCGGTGTCACTGGCCCTGCTCGCCATCGTCACCTGGGCCATCTTCTCCGTCGTGCGTCACTCCGACGCCCTGGCCATCAAGCTGGGTGAACCTTTCGGCACCCTGATCCTGACCCTGTCGGTCATCTCCCTAGAAGTGGTGATGATCTCCTCCGTGATGCTGACCGGCGACCCCAACCCCACCATGGCCCGCGACACCATGTTCGCCGTGGTGATGCTGGTGACCAACGGCCTGGTGGGCTTCACCCTGCTGTTTGGCGGCTGGCGCTATCACACCCAGAACTTCAATCTGGACGGGGTCAAATCCTACCTGGTCGCCATCATTCCCCTGGCCCTGCTCTGCCTGGTGCTGCCGAACTTCACCCGGGGCGGCACCCTGGGCAGCATGTCCAGCGCCATGTCCTGGATGCTGATCATCATCTCGGTGCTGCTCTACGGCGTCTTCCTGCTGATCCAGACCCGCAGCCACAGCCACTTCTTCGTCGACAGCGACCACGAGGACCACGAGGAACACCACGGCATACTACGCAGCAACGTCTATCACACCCTGCTGCTGCTCGCCTACCTGGTGGTGGTGATACTGCTGGCCAAGACGCTGGCCATCCCCATCAACTACGGGGTCCATGTGCTGGAGGCCCCGGCGGCGCTGGGTGGCTTCATCGTGGCCTGTATAGTGCTCGCGCCTGAGGCGGTCGGCGCCATCAAGGCCGCCTTCAACAACCAGTTGCAGCGCGCCATGAACCTCTACTTCGGTTCCGTGCTGGCCACCATCGCCCTGACGGTCCCCTCGGTGCTCTTCATCGGCGCCCTGCTCGGGCAGGAGGTGCGCCTCGGCCTCTCCGCCGCCGACATGGTGCTGCTCATCACCACTCTCATGGTCTGTAAAGTGACCTTCAGCAGTGGCCGCACCAATGTGCTCCATGGCGCCACCCATCTGGTGTTGTTTGTCGTTTATCTGTTCCTGATGTTCGAACACGAATAGCCGCACCCAACCAGCGCCAGAAACGCAAAGACCGCCCATCGGGCGGTCTTTTATCATCTACTCCCGGATCTCACCGGCGCCAGTGAGGCGGCTTCCCCCTCATCCCCAACCCTTCTCCCGCCAGGGGAGAAGGGGGACCAAGGCTTACAGGCTCGGCAGCACCCCGGCCGGGATCAGATCGTTGTAGCTGGCACGCCCCAGCAGGGCGGCGGCGGCCTCGATGTCCGGCGAGAAGTACCTGTCCTTGTCGTAGAAGCTGACCTCTTCACGCAGTCGTCCCTTGGCCAGCTCGATGAGCTCTGTGCTGCGCAGGGGGGCGCGGAAGTCCAGCCCCTGGGCGGCGGCGAGCAGCTCCACCGCCAGTATGCCGCGGGTGTTCTCCGCCATGTCCGCCAGACGGCGACCGGCGAAGGTGGCCATGGAGACGTGATCCTCCTGGTTCGCCGAGGTGGGCAGGCTGTCCACCGAGGCCGGGTGGGCTAGCGTCTTGTTCTCGGAGGCGAGCGCCGCCGAGGTGACCTGGGCGATCATGAAGCCGGAATTCACACCGCCGTTGTTGACCAGGAAGGCCGGCAGGCCCGACATGCGGGAATCGATCAGCAGCGCCATGCGTCGCTCGGAGAGGGAGCCGATTTCCGCGATGGCCAGGGCCAGGTTGTCGGCGGCGAAGGCCACCGGCTCTGCGTGGAAGTTACCACCGGAGAGGATCTCCTCATCCTCGGCAAACACCAGGGGGTTGTCGGAGACCGCATTGGCCTCGCACACCAGCACCTCGGCGGCGTGGCGGATCTGGGCCAGACAGGCCCCCATCACCTGGGGCTGGCAGCGCAGTGAGTAGGGATCCTGCACCTTCTCGCAGTTGTGATGGGACATGCCGATCTCGCTGCCATCCACCAGCAGGTGGCGATAGCAGGCGGCGGCATCGATCTGGCCGCGCTGACCGCGCACCTCATGGATGCGGGCATCGAACGGACGGCGACTGCCCAGAGCCGCCTCCACGCTCATGGCACCTATGGTGATGGCGCCGGCGAACAGATCCTCGGCGTGGAACAACCCCTCCAGCGCGAACGCCGTGCTGGCCTGGGTGCCGTTGAGCAGCGCCAGCCCCTCTTTGGGTGCCAGGGCGATGGGCTCCAGGCCCGCAATCTTGAGCGCAGTGGCGGCGTCGATCAGCTCGCCCTTGTGGCGGGCCTTGCCTTCACCTATCAGCAGGCAGCTCATGTGGGCCAGGGGGGCCAGGTCGCCGGAGGCACCGACGGAGCCCTTCTTCGGCACCACAGGATAGACTTCGGCGTTGATGAGGGTCATCAGGGCCTCGAGCACCGTCAGGCGGATGCCGGAGAAGCCCCGCGCCAGCGAGTTGACCTTGAGCACCATCATCAGCCGCACAGTGGCGTCATCCATATACTCGCCAATCCCAGCTGCATGAGAGAGCACTATGGAGCGCTGCAGTTCATCCAGCTGCTCCACCGGGATGCGGGTGTTGGCCAGCAGGCCAAAGCCGGTGTTGATGCCATACACCACGCGGTTTTGCTCGATCACCTTGGTGACCACGGCTGCGGAGGCGTGGATCCCCGGCAGGGCGGACGAGTCCAGGCTGACATGGACAGGCTCGCGGCTGACGCGGCGCAGGGTGGCGAGGCAGAGCTTGCCCGGTTGCAGATTGAGTTCAAACATCTTATTTCACCCCTTTGCCAGCTGTGTTCAGCATCGGCAGATCCAGTTTCGCCTCTTGGGCACAGTTGATGGCAATCTCGTAGCCCGCGTCCGCATGACGCATCACCCCGGTGGCCGGGTCGTTGCGCAGCACGCGACCGACCCGCTTGGCGGCGTCGTCGCTGCCGTCACAGACGATCACCACCCCGGAGTGCTGGGAGAAGCCCATGCCGACGCCACCACCGTGGTGCAGGGAGACCCAGGTCGCGCCACCTGCGGTGTTCAGCAGGGCGTTGAGCAGCGGCCAGTCGGAGACGGCATCGGAGCCATCCATCATGGATTCGGTCTCCCGGTTCGGGCTCGCCACAGAGCCGGAGTCCAGGTGATCGCGACCTATGACCACGGGGGCTTTCAGCTCGCCATTCTTCACCATCTCGTTGAAGGCAAGGCCCAGGCGCACCCGATCCTTGACCCCGACCCAGCAGATCCGCGCCGGCAGGCCCTGGAAGGCGATACGCTCGCGGGCCATGTCGAGCCAGTTGTGCAGATGGGGATCGTCCGGGATCAGCTCCTTCACCTTCTGGTCGGTCTTGTAGATGTCTTCCGGATCCCCGGACAGCGCCACCCAGCGGAAGGGACCTATGCCCTCGCAGAACAGCGGGCGAATATAGGCCGGTACGAAGCCCGGGAAGTCGAAAGCATTCTTGACCCCTTCTTCCAACGCCATCTGGCGGATGTTGTTGCCGTAATCCAGCGTGGCCGCACCACGGGCTTGCAGGGTCAACATGGCTTCCACCTGGCGCGCCATGGAGTGACGAGCCGCCTGGTTCACCTCCTGGGGGGCGGATTTTTGCAGCTCACGCCACTGGGCGACGCTCCAGCCCTGGGGCAGGTAGCCGTGGATGGGATCGTGGGCCGAGGTCTGGTCGGTCACCACGTCCGGGGTGATGCCACGGGCCACCAGTTCGGCGAAGACGTCGGCGGCGTTGCCGAGCAGGCCGACGGAGACGGCGCTGCCGCTACGTTTGGCTTCCTCGACCATGGCCAGCGCCTCATCCAGGCTGTGGGCCTTCTTGTCGACGTAGCGGGTCTTCAAGCGGAAATCGATGCGGGTCTCGTCGCACTCCACGGCAATCATGGAGAAACCGGCCATGGTGGCGGCCAGGGGCTGGGCGCCGCCCATGCCACCCAGACCGCCGGTGAGGATCCAGCGTCCTTTCGGTTCGCCGTTGAAGTGCTGGTTCGCCACCGCGAAGAAGGTCTCGTAGGTGCCCTGCACTATCCCCTGGGTGCCTATGTAGATCCAGGAGCCGGCGGTCATCTGGCCGTACATCATCAGGCCCTTCTTATCGAGCTCGTTGAAGTGCTCCCAGTTGGCCCAGTGGGGCACCAGGTTGGAGTTGGCGATCAGCACCCGGGGCGCGTCCTTGTGGGTCTGGAACACCCCGACCGGCTTGCCGGATTGCACCAGCAGGGTCTGGTCTTCCTCGAGGCGGGTCAGCACCTCGACTATCTTGTCGTAGCAGGCCCAGTTGCGGGCGGCGCGGCCTATACCGCCATAGACCACCAGGGACTGGGGATGCTCGGCCACTTCCGGATCCAGGTTATTCATCAGCATCCGCAGGGGCGCCTCGGTCAGCCAGCTCTTGGCGGTCAGCTCGGTGCCGCGGGGGGCACGGATGACCCGGCTCGGGTCGTGACGGGGATCCTGGTGTTGCACAGACATAGACACTCCTTGTTTATCAATGCAGCCGCCATGCGGGGGCACAGTGCCCCTGGCGAGTCGGCCGGCTACTTGGTTAGTTGATGGACCAGCCGGGCGGCCACGCGGGCGCTGCGGTTGTCGAGATCCAGACTCGGGTTGTACTCGGCCAGATCGGCGAGCCTGAGCTTGCCGTTGGCCCGGATATGGGCGATCAGGGGTTCGATGACGGCCAGCTCGACGCCGCGGGCGGCGGGGGCGCTCACCCCCGGCATCAGGTTGCCGGGTAACACATCCAAATCTATGGTGAGATAGAGGTGATCGCAGCGGGCGATAAAGGCGTCCAGCCCCGCCAGCAACACCGGCAGCTCGGCCTGGGTCATCTCCTCGTCCAGCACATGCCAGACTCCCAGCGTCTCGGCGCGGGCAAAGAGCGCCGCCGTGTTGGCGGTCTCGGCCACCCCGAGGCAGGCGTAAGTAAAGGGCGTGCCCTGTGCGGCGCACTGCTCGGCTATCTGGAAGAAGGGGGTGCCCGAGCTTGCCTGCTCCTGCTTCATGCGCAGGTCAAAGTGGGCATCGAAGTTGATGATGCCGACCCGGCCCTTGCCACCCAGATGGCGATTGAGGCCGCTCCAGCTACCGAAGGCCACCTCGTGGCCACCTCCCAGCACCAGCGGGAAGTGGCCCAGATCCAGCGCGCTCGCAACCCGTTCCGCCAGCCGGTCGTGGGCGGCATCGAGATCGCCGTCCTCGCAGGCCAGATCGCCGCCGTCATGGACAAGTCGGCCCAGATGCCAGGCGGTGTTGGCTAGCAGCTTGCGTATCGCCAGCGGCGCGGCGGCGGCGCCGACCCGCCCCTTGTTGCGGCGCACCCCTTCGTCACAGGCAAAACCGAGCAGCACCACGCCGGGCTCGCTGTCGGCTTGCCAGGGTTGCACCTTGTTGTGCCAGCGCAGGGCCAGTTCACCATCTTCCGGATCCTGGCGCCCCTGCCAGACCGACATGTCGGTCATGTTGAACTTATCCATGGAGTGTCTCCTCCCCGTTGAGGACCCGGCTGACCAGTTGATCGACCCCGATCAGGTAGCTGATCTCGGAGGGGTGGGCGCAATTCCAGATCAGAAAATCGGCCTGCATGCCCACTCTCAACTGCCCCAGACGCTCCTGCTCGCCGAGCGCCCGGGCGGCGTGGCGGGTCACCCCGGCCATGGCCTCCACCGGGGTCAGGCCGAACAGGGTGCAGGCCATGTTCATGGCCATGCGCAGGGAGACGATGGGGGCCGTGCCCGGATTGATGTCGGAGGAGACCGCCATGGGCACGCCCGCCTTGCGCAGGGCGGTGACCGGCGGCAGCTTGGTCTCCTTCAGGAAATAGAAGGCGGTAGGCAGCAGAGTGGCGACCACGCCACGGTGGGCCAGCGCCTGGATCCCGTCCTGATCCAGATACTCCAGGTGATCCACCGAGAGGGCGCCGAAGTTGGCGGCGAGCGTGCTCCCCCCCAGGTTGGAGAGCTGCTCCATGTGCCCCTTCACCGCGAGATTGTATTGATCCGCCGCCAGATAGACCTGCTCGGTCTGGGCCAGGGAGAAGCCGATGTGCTCGCAGAAGACATCTACCGCATCCGCCAGACCCGCCTCGGCCGCTGCCGGGATGATCTCCTGGCAGATGGTCTCGACCCAGGAGTCGGGATCGTCGCGGTACTCCGGCGGCACCGCATGGGCGGCCAGCAGGGTGCTCTTGACCCGGATGGGCAGCGCCTCCCCCAGTCGGCGGGCGACCCGCAGCATCTTGAGCTCGTCCGCCAGGGTGAGGCCATAGCCGGACTTGATCTCCACGGTAGTGACCCCTTCCCGGATCAGGGACTTGATCCTCGGCACCGCCAGCTCATAGAGCAGATCCTCGCTGGCCGCGCGGGTGGCGCGCACAGTGGAGATAATACCACCCCCCTTGCGGGCGATCTCCGCATAGGGGACCCCCTTCTGGCGCAGCTCGAACTCCTCGGCCCGGCTGCCGGCAAAGATGAGGTGGGTGTGGCAATCGATGAGGCCAGGGGTCACCAGCCTGCCCTTCATGTCACGCCAGTGGGCGGGATAGGGCCCCTTGAGATCCTGCATGGGGACCAGGGCGTGGATCCTGCCCTCATGCACACCGAGGACATGGGGTTCCAGCAGACCATAGTCCGCCAGATCGGAGCGCAGGGTGGCGGGTGTCACGTTGAGCCAGACCCGCTCGCAGTTCAACAGTTCCTTGTTCATATCGACCCCTAAATGTATATACAATAATTTATAGCCGATCTCTGATGAGAAAGAAAGGATCAAGTTCACATCTTGATAACAGCGGTTTTATTAGAGTTTAAGCACAAAAAAGCCCACCAAGGGGTGGGCTTTCAAAACAAGATATGTATATACAATTAAGTCAGTCGGGTCTTGGAGCTCAACTTGTAGCGGGAGCCTGGCGAGAGCAGGCGAGCATAGGAGACCAGAAAGCCATCCGACCAGGTGCGGCGATGCAGCAGCAGGCAGGGGGTATCGACCCGCACCTGCAGCAAGCCCGCCTCGCCGGCGCTCGGCAGCACCGCCTCCACCACGTGCTCCATCTCGGAGAGGGGGCAGATTTCCATCAGATAGCTGTTCGGCGTCTGCTGGGTGAAGTCCTGCTCGCCATAGCCGGGCAGACGCTCGGCATCGACGAAACGCTCCTCCAGTTGCAGCGGCTCCCCATCGGCCTGATGGACGATCAGGCTGTGAAAGGTGGGCGCCCCGACCCGCAAACCCAGTCGCACCGCCACCTTCTCGTCGGCAGCCTGACGCTGCAGGCGGATCACCCGGGCGCTGTACTGGCTGCCCCGTTCGGCGATCTCGTCGGCGATGTTGCGAATGGCCAGCAGCGGCGACTCGGCGCGCCTGTCCGCCACGAAGCTGCCGGATCCGGCGGTGCGATTGAGCCAGCCCTCGGCCACCAGCTCACGCAGCGCCTTGTTGACCGTCATCCGGCTCACGGCAAACTGCTCGCACAGGGCGGCCTCGGTCGGGATCCTGTCGCCCGCCTGATAGTGGCGTTCGCGGATCCCGTCCAGGATGTGCTGTTTGATCTGCAGATAGAGGGCGGGTGCCACCAATGGATTCCTCAGCGACGACGGTGAGGCGGACGCATGTCCGGCCAGGCGCGGTAGACGTCCGGGATCTGATCAGGGCCGC
Source organism: Aeromonas sp. S2(2024) (assembly GCF_041402505.1). Taxonomy (NCBI): domain Bacteria; kingdom Pseudomonadati; phylum Pseudomonadota; class Gammaproteobacteria; order Aeromonadales; family Aeromonadaceae; genus Aeromonas; species Aeromonas sp. S2(2024). Next base: position 35,261 of record NZ_JBGLRL010000016.1, on the reverse strand, counting down.
TGATGCAGAGATCGAGATCGTGCAGCAGACCGTCCTTGATGCCGTAGATCCAGCCGTGCACCGCCAGCTCCTGCCCCTTGCGCCAGGCATTCTGGATGATGGTGGTATGGCAGACGTTGGCGACCTGCTCGGCCACGTTCAGCTCGCACAGGTAGTCGAAGCGCTCGTGCTCATCCTCGATGGCTTCGAGCTCTTCGCCGTACTTGAAATAGACATCCTTGATGTTGCGCAGCCAGTTGTCGATGAGGCCCAGCTCCTGGTTCTGCATCGCCGCCTTGACGCCGCCGCAACCGTAGTGGCCGCAGACGATGATGTGTTTCACCTTGAGCACCTCCACCGCGTATTGCAGCACGGAGAGGCAGTTGAAATCGGTGTGCACCACCAGATTGGCGACGTTGCGGTGGACGAAGACATCCCCCGGCAGCAGCCCCATCAGCTGGTTGGCGGGAACCCGGCTGTCGGAACAGCCGATCCAGAGGTACTCGGGCGCCTGCTGGGCGGATAGGGTAGCGAAGAACTCGGGATCTTCGGCCTTGATCCGTTCCGCCCACTCGCGGTTGTTGGTAAACAGGTCGTTCAACAGTTTCACTTCTGCTCTCCCTAACTGTGGCAGTGGCGGCAACATACCATACACAAGGGTAACCAAGGCAAGGCCGACCAGATCCCCGCGAAACAAAAACAGGGCCATCAGGCCCTGTTTTCTACAAGAGAATGCCCTCAGGCATCCATGGCGTCTTTCAGCTTCTTGAGTGCGTTCTTCTCAAGCTGGCGCACACGCTCGGCCGAGACGCCGTAAGTATCAGCCAGCTCCTGCAGGGTGGTCTTGCTCTCGTCATCAAGCCAGCGGGCACGGATGATGTGCTGGCTGCGCTCGTCCAGGGTCGCCATGGCCGCGCTCAGGCGACGGGTGGCATGGCTGTCCCAGTTGTCGTTCTCGATGGTGGCGGCCAGATCGGAAGACTTGTCTTCCAGATAATGGACGGGAGCGAAGCCACCTTCATCCTCATCGTCACCGACCAGGTCGAAGGCCTGATCGTAGTTGCTCATGCGCGCTTCCATCTCGGTGACGTCCGCGGCAGAGACCCCGAGATCCGCGGCAACGGCCTGAACCTCTTCGTGGTTCAGCCAGCCCAGACGCTTCTTGGACTTGCGCAGGTTGAAGAACAGCTTGCGCTGGGCCTTGGTGGTGGCCACCTTGACCATGCGCCAGTTGCGCAGCACATATTCGTGGATCTCGGCCTTGATCCAGTGCACGGCGAAGGAAACCAGGCGCACCCCGACACTCGGGTCGAAGCGCTTGACGGCCTTCATCAGGCCGATGTTGCCTTCCTGCACCAGATCGGCCTGAGGCAGGCCATAGCCGGAGTAGCTCTTGGCCACGTGAACGACAAAACGCAGATGCGACATGACCAGCTGACGGGCAGCCTCGAGGTCGCCACCCTGCTGCAAACGCATCGCCAGTTCACGCTCTTCCTCTGCGCTCAGCACGGGGATCGAGTTGACGGCCTGGATATAGCCTTCCAGACTACCTTGCGGAATCATAGCCATAGTGCGTTGCAATGAAGTTCCCATGTTCTACCTCTTACTTTTCAATCGAATCAGTCTAACACCCTGAGAGGGTCTGTCTACTGACCGGGAGTCATTCTGCGGCCCACATCAAACACAAGTCAAACATCGGCCTCAGCGTGAGCCCGGCCTATCTTAGGCCGACGGGATGAATCATAAATGAACGGTCAAAAAAAAGGGGTCACAATGAAGGACCCCTGAAAAGTAGCATGCTAAGTCCATTGTTGCGGAGCTCGCAACCTTCACATGCTTGCCAAGTCAGACGAGCAAGGCAGAGGGGCCACACCCGTATACATTCTGTTGCACTAGATAGACTGTTTATAAATCAAAAGGTTCACAGGATCCAAATATGATCCTTGGCGCAGGCATCATTCAGATTACTCTGAGAAAGTGGCCCGTGCCAGAAACGGGCCACTCTTTTACTTGATCCAGTTCGCAAAATCCAGCGCTTTAAAATGCTGATAAATTAATCAGGACGGTTCTATGTCACGAATGTGCCTGTGCACCGAGAACCAGGACGCGATCAACCCCAGCAAGGCCCCCAACAGTATGAGGTTGAAGCCGTCGAACGCCCCCATCCCCACCAGCCGGAAGTTGCTGTTGTAAAGCCCCGCCAGCTCCTTCACCACCCCCTCGCTCCAGATCACCATTACCTCGGTCAGCCACCAGGCCAGCATGCCGCCGATGACCCCGAACCAGATGCCGGTGTAGAGGAAGGGACGGTGAATGAAGGCATCGGTCGCCCCCACCAGCTTGAGCACTTCGATCTCGGATCTCTGGTTGAGAATATTGAGCCTGAGGGTGTTGCCGACGATCAGCAGCACGGCAGAAAGCAGCAGCACCGCTATGCCGGTGATGGTGTGACGCAACAGGTTCATGATCCCCTGCAACCGGGTCAGCCACTGCAGATCCAGCTTGCCCTGCTCGATGCCGGGTTCGTTCTCCAGCTTGGCGAGCAGCTCGGCGGCCCCTTCCGGATTCTGCCAGCGCGGATCCGGGATGACGCTCAGCACAGGCGGTAGCGGGTTGCTGTCGAGGTAATCGAGGGCATCGCCGAAACCGGAGATCTCGCGGAACTCCTTGAGCGCCTCGTCCCGGTTCATATAAGTGACGGATTCCACCTCGGGATAGAGCAGGATCCGCTGCTTCATGTCGAGGATGCTCTGCTCCGGCAGATCCTTGCGCAGATAGAGGGATATCTGGGAGCTGGTCTGCCAGCTCCCTTCCACCACTTCGGCGTTCTTCAGCAGCACGTGAAAGCAGGAAGGCAGCGCCAGACTGACACCAAGCACCGCCAGCGTCATCAGGGAAGCAAGCGGATTGCGCCACAGCTCTCCCAGGCTGGCAAAGGCCTGACGCACGTGGTCCACACCGTACATCATCAGACGGCGCAGCGGCGGCTGTTTATGACGAACGATAGCCATCAGCTCTCCTCCTGCTCTTGGGAATACATGCGCCCTGCCTTCAGGGTCAGGGTGCGATAGCGCATGCGGGCGATCAGCCCCAGATCGTGGGTGGCAATCAGCACCGAGACCCCGAAACGGTTGAACTCCTCGAACAGTCGCATGATGTCCATGGAGAGCTGAGGATCCAGGTTGCCGGTCGGTTCATCCGCCAGCAGCAGGGGCGGCTTGTTGACGATGGCCCGGGCGATGCCGACCCGCTGCTGCTCACCACCGGAGAGCATGCGCGGCTGGTAACGCTCCTTGCCGAGCAGGCCGACCTTGTCCAGCGCCGCCGCCACTCGCTTGTTGATGTCAGCATGGCTATAGCCATCGATCACCAGTGGCAGGGCCACGTTGTCGAACACGGTTCTGTCCATCAGCAGCCGGTGATCCTGGAAGATCATGCCGATCTGGCGACGCACATAGGGGATCTGGCTGCGCTGGATATGACTGACGTCATCGCCATGGAAGAAGACGCGCCCATCGGTCGGCCGCTCCATCACGCTGATGAGCTTGAGGAGGGTACTCTTGCCCGCCCCCGAGTGGCCGGTCAGGAAGGCCATTTCCCCCTTGCGCAGGTGGAAGCTGACCTTCTGCAGCGCCTGATGGCCACCGCTGTATACCTTGCTGACCTTGTCAAAACGGATCATAACGGTTTCCTGATATTGACAAACCCCGACCTGGGTCGGGGTATGGAACACTTACTCATCGCGGCCGGACTCATTCATCGCGGCTGAAGAGTGCCTCGATAAAGTCGTTGGCAACGAAGGGACGCAGATCGTCGATCCCCTCGCCCACCCCGATGTAGCGGATCGGGATCTGGAACTTGTCGGCCACCGCGAAGATGACGCCGCCCTTGGCGGTCCCGTCCAGTTTGGTGAGGGTGATGCCGTTCAAGCCCACCGCCTCGCTGAACAGCTTGGCCTGGCTCAGGGCATTCTGGCCTGTGCCCGCATCCAGGGTCAGCATGATCTCGTGAGGCGCTTCCTCATCCAGCTTCTTCATCACCCGCACCACCTTCTTGAGCTCTTCCATCAGGTTGCTCTTGTTCTGCAGGCGGCCAGCGGTATCGGCGATCAGCACGTCGGCACCTCGGGAGCGGGCAGCCTCGATGGCGTCATAGATGACGGAGGCGGAGTCGGCGCCAGTGTGCTGGGCGATCACCGGAATGTTGTTGCGCTGACCCCACACCTGCAACTGCTCGACCGCAGCGGCACGGAAGGTATCACCCGCCGCCAGCATCACGCTTTTGCCTTCGGCCTGGAACTGCTTGGCCAGCTTGCCGATGGTGGTGGTCTTGCCGACGCCGTTCACGCCGACCATCAGGATCACATAGGGTTTCTTGCTGGTGTCGATCACCAGCGGCTGCTCGACTTTCGCCAGCATCTCGCCCATGTCCTGCTTGAGCAGGCCATAGAGCGCCTCGGCATCCTTGAGCTGCTTGCGGTCCGCGTGCTGCACCAGGCTTTCAATGATGCGGCTGGTGGTATCCACGCCGAGATCGGCGGTCAGCAGCTGGGTCTCCAGCTCCTCGAACAGCTCGTCATCGATCTTCTTGCCACGGAACAGGCCGAAGAAGCCGGAGCCGATATTTTCCTTGGTACGCACCAGGCTGCGCTTGAGGCGGGCAAAGAAGCCCTCCCGCTGCGGCTTGTCCTGAGTGTCGTCGTCCACCTTGGCGGCCAGGGGCAGGGCTGCCAGCGCGGCGGCATCAGCCTCCATCTCGGCCACCAGACGCAGATCTTCCGCTCGCTGTGCCTCTTTGGCGATACGGGCTTCCTCGGCAGCCTGAGCCTCGGCGGCAATGCGAGCTTCTTCTGCGGCTCGGGCTTCGGCAGCAATACGGGCCTCTTCCGCAGCCTGGGCTTCGGCGGCAACACGAGCGGCTTCCGCAACCTGAGCCTCGGCGGCAACACGAGCGGCTTCCGCAGCCTGTGCCTCGGCGGCAATACGAGCAGCTTCGGCAGCTTGTGCCTCGGCGGCAACACGAGCGGCTTCCGCAGCCTGGGCCTCGGCGGCAACGCGGGCAGCTTCCGCAGCTTGCGCTTCGGCAGCAACACGAGCGGTTTCCGCAGCCAGGGCTTCAGCGGCGACACGGGCGGCTTCGGTAGCCTGGGCGTCAGCGGCAACACGGGCGGCTTCCGCAGCCTGGGCCTCAGCAGCAACGCGAGCAGCTTCCACAGCTTGTGCCTCGGCGGCAACACGAGCAGCTTCCGCAGCCTGGGCCTCAGCGGCAACGCATGCAGCTTCGACAGCCTCGGCCTCGGCGGCGATCAGCGCCTCATTGACGATGACAGGCTCGAGTTCGGAGGCAGGTTCCTCCACCACCAGGGGACCTTCGTCAGGGGTCGCCAGGGGCGCCTCGTGCAATACAGCAGGGGCCTCGGTCAGGGAAACATCAGCGACGGGAGTGGGGGCAACGGGGGCCTCGGACTCGGCGACAGCCGGGGTGGCGTCAGGGGCCTGTGATTGGACGGCCTCAGCCTCTTCTTTCTTGCGGCCGAAACCCAGCCAGGAAAACAAACCTTTTGCCATCTAAAAAATACTCACTTCGTTGGCTGACTGCTAAGATAGCCGTCCCTCGGCGGGTCGGCATAAAAATGAACCGCCTTATACTACCACTTTATTTTCTGACGACGAAACGCGATGCCCAGAGTGAAATCCAGCCGTAACAGCCCGAGCAAGAGCCCAGCCCCCCAGGGGCGAGCGGGCGTGGTAAGAATCATCAGCGGCCAGTGGAAGGGCCGTAAACTGCCGGTCAGGGATGTGGACGGACTCAGACCCACCACGGATCGCGTCAAGGAGACCATCTTCAACTGGCTGGCCCCTCATGTCCGTGGCACCCGCTGTCTCGATCTGTTTGCCGGCAGCGGCGGCCTGGGGCTGGAGGCGTTGTCGCGCTACGCCGAGCAGGTCACCCTGGTCGAAATGGACAAGGGGGCCGCCGATCAGCTCAAGAAAAGCCTGCTCACTCTGGGTTCAAGCCAGGGACAGGTGATCCAGGCCGATGCGGTAAGCTGGCTGCAAGGCCCCGCCACCCCCTTCGATCTGGTGTTCCTGGATCCGCCGTTTCGCCGTGAACTGCTGCCCCAGGTGTGCGATCTGCTGGAACAGCGCGGCTGGCTGGCGCCGAATGCCCTCATCTATCTTGAACGAGAAAAAGAGATGAGCGATCTGCCCCTTCCTGCCAGCTGGAAACAACTCAAGGACAAACAAGCGGGTCAGGTCTGCTATCAGCTCTATCTGCGAGACATCCAGGATGACGCTGCGGTTTAAATACCGGGTAGGTACGGGAGGTGGGCGCTATGCCCCTCCTCGTCAACCAGGGCAACGACTCAAGGACAAGCAGGCCGGTCAGGTCTGTTATCAACTCTATGTACGGGAGGTAGACGATGAAGCGGGTGTTTAATCTATTGGCGATGGGTGTGTTGCTGTTCTTCTGGTTCGGCGTGGTGCTCGCCCTGCTGGGCACCCTGCCGGGCAAACTGAACGGCTTTCTGCCGGTTTGTGGCGTCATCGTGATCCTGATGCACTGGGTACAGGCGAGCATGATCAAGGCCGCCTGCAAGCCCTACTTCGCGGTCACTCGCCTCGAATTCACTCAGGTGCTGATCTTCGGCGTGTTCGGCATGATGGAGATCCGGGCCAAGCTGCAAGCCATCATAGATGCCAGACAGAGAGGCGAAACGCCGCCCAGGGTCGACTAACCACCGGCAAATCGAACCAGAAGGAGTGATGCGTCACTCCTTCGCTTTTTTCCCCAGGCTGATCCCGAGCTTGATGGAGAGCACCGCGAGCAGCAGCAGCATGGCGATGAGGGAGAAGAAGTTGCTACCAAGCTCCGGGTACTGCACCTTGAGCAGCGCCGAATGGCCGAACACCCCGATAAAGAAGCAGAGCAGGATACAACTGGGGGTATTGCCGACCATGGGCTCGTGGCGATAGTGCTGATAGAGCTGGTAGGCCGCCAACAACAGGGCGATCAGGGGGAAGAAGGAGAAGGGCACAACCGACTCGGTCAGCACCGACAGGAAGGCATCACCGCAGATGCCGATGAGCAGGGCCAGCAGCAGGGGTTTCTTCGGGATCGCGTTCGATTCATGCATGGGACTGTCCATCCTTGACTTATGAGAGAGATTCGCGGCGCTTGCGGTTCAGAACCTCGGCGCCCATGGCGATCATTCGCAACTGGCTGATGGTGCGTTCCGACAGGGCCCGGCACTCTTCGGGTGTCATGTCGAGGGCGTCGGCACCGGCGCTGAAGACGATGGTGACCATGGCTTCGGCCTGGATGTAGGCCTCTTCCCGTGGTGCCTGTGTGGTCGCCTCCAGATAATCGGTCAGCTCGGCGATGAAGTGCTGGATCTCGCGGGCCACCGCCTGGCGAAACGCCGCAGAGGTACCGGAGCGCTCGCGCAGCAGTAGCCGGAAGATGTTCGGGTTGTTTTCGACGAATTCCATGAAGGTTTGCACCGAGGTGCTGATGACGCTGCCACCACCGGCGATGCGCTGGCGCGCCTGGCGCATCAGCTGGCGCAGGGTCAGGCCGCCCTCGTCCACCAGGGTCAGCCCCAGCTCTTCCATGTCGCGAAAATGACGATAGAAGGAGGTCGGCGCAATGCCCGCCTCCCTGGCCACTTCCCGCAGGCTGAGGTTGGAGAAGCTGCGGTTGGCACAGAGTTGACTGAACGCCGCGTCGATCAGCGTACGCCGGGTCTTTTCTTTTTGTTGCGCGCGAATACCCACGAAAACAGTCACCTTGCGATTAGCGAGGCCAGATGATAACCCGAAGGCGGGGCCTGGATCAGGTTTGTCTCCGACTTTTTTACCATTGACCCGCATTCCGGCTCAATGGAGAATAGTGGACAGCTGTTCGCTGAATGGAGCCGAGTGAAATGGACCGCCCCCCGATCATCATGACCAACACCCTGCTGTTTGCCCTCTCCGGGCTGACGGCACTGATTGCGGTACCCTGGTACGGCCTGACCCATGGCTATGACCTCTGGCAGTGGAGCAGTTTCCTGCTGCTGTTCTGCTATTGCGGCATCTCCATCACCGCCGGCTACCACCGACTCTGGTCACACAAGGCCTACAAGGCCCACCCGGCCCTGCAATGGTTCTTCGCCATAGGCGGTGCCCTCGCCCTTCAAAACTCGGCACTCCACTGGTCGTCCGATCACCGCCGTCACCACCGCCACGTGGATGACAATCAGAAGGATCCCTATAGCGCGGGCCGCGGCTTCTGGTACTCCCACATCGGCTGGATGCTGCGTGAATACCAGCGCGAGATCTACCACGACTACAGCAACGTGCGGGATCTGCAGAACAATCCCGTGGTCGCCTTCCAGCACAGGCACTATCTGGCGCTGACCCTGGCCACCAACATCGGCATCCCGCTGCTGTTCGGTCTGATCCATGGTGATCTGCTCGGCATGCTGCTGCTCGCCGGGGTGCTGCGCATGGTGATGACCCATCACACCACCTTCTTCATCAACTCCCTGGCCCACATCTGGGGCAGCCAGCCCTTCACCGATCGCAACAGCGCCCGGGACAACGGCATCCTGGCCTTCTTCACCTTTGGCGAGGGGTATCACAACTTCCATCACCTGTTCGAGAACGACTACCGCAACGGCATCCGCTGGTGGCAGTTCGATCCCACCAAGTGGTTGATCCGCATCGCCGCCTGGTGCGGGCTGGCTAGGGATCTCAGATCCTGCCCTGAGGAGCGGATCGAGCAGGCCAGGCTGGAGATGCAGCTCAAACGCGCCCAGGCCAGACTGCACAAACAGGATGACAGGGAGCTGTGGCAGGCGCTGCTGCAGGAGGAGTACGACAAGCTGAGCCTGCAGATCCAGCACTACTACGCCAACCGCAAGCAGTTGCTGGAGCAGCGCAAGCGCAAGGCGCTGGCGCGCTACGACAGGCTCAAGCTGCAGCTGGAATATCGCAACCTGCGGGATGGCTTCCTCGTTGCCAAACGCAACTGGAGTCGCCTGCTGGCCGGCATCGCCTGAGACGCTCAGGAGCCCGGATCAAGAAGACCGCCTGCTGGCGGTCTTCTTGTATGCGCCCCAAAGGCGAGAAACAAAAAAATGGGGCGACACTCGCATGTCACCCCCTCGCAAATAGCATGTTCCGTATTGGGATCCGGCAATAACGGGGATCTTTTCCGCATCACGGGTTTCCGCTCCCGATCCGCAGTATCTGCCAGAACACTCCGGCCGACCCATTCCCTTACCCCCTTCACCCACACGGCAGGCGAGCCGCCGTGTTTGTCCTTGCAACCGAAATACTACGCAGTTAATTAAAATAAAAAACCGTTTTATACGGACCTCTATGCAGACCGGGTAACAGCATCAGGGTTCACCACCAGATATAAAGTGATTAAAAACAATACGATAAAATCTCAATCCGGTTTTGGATGGCAAACGTTATCCTCGAAGGCGCACAAGGCTTTGCGAGATCTCGCACAAGCCAGGCCCCTCTCACAGCCAGGGGTGCAACGGCAACCAGTCGCTCAGTCGCGCCAGCAGACGCCGCAGCGTCGAGGGGGGCGCCACCACAGGATGCGCCGCTGCCTGTTGCCACCCGCAAAGCCAGTGCCTCAGCTCGGCACAGAGCGCCGTGCAGCGCAGATGCAACATCAGCTCGGTGTTGAGCATCAGGGAGCGGGGATCCAGATTGAAGCTGCCGAGCAGGGCCTCCTCCTCCCCCATCAGGATCAGCTTGGCATGCAGACTGTGGGCCTCACCCGCCAGCTCGGCCAGCACTATGCCCTGCCGCTCCAGCCAGGGGCGGTGGCGCCGATAGGCGCCATACACCAGAGGCACATCAGTGCTGGCCAGGGAGTTGGTCAGGATCTCGATGCCAACCCCCGCCAGGCGTTGTCGTTTGAGATGGCGGCGCAGGCTCCGGGTCAGGATCAGGTAGGGGCTTACCAACCGCAGCGTCTCCCGATTGCCCGCCAGCTTGCGTCCCAGGCGGGGCGCCGTGGTCGGCCGGGAGATCAATCCCTTGCCGGGCCGGTCAAACCAGCACTCTCCGAACCCCGGATGCCAGCCAAGGGGAACCGGCACCCCATCGAACAGGCTGGCGGGCAGATCGTAGACCATGGCCACCACAGGGTCGGTCAGGGTGAGCAGGAAATCGTTCACCACGTGGATCTCGGCGGTCAGCAGGGGGCGCCGCAACAGGCGCCGGATGGGGTGGCTCCAGCGGCTGCGCCAGAACAACTCGAAGCCCTGTTCGACCTGGCGGCAGAGGGGGCCACGGCAGACCAGATCCAGATCGACGAAGTGAGGGGACGCACCCAGCCCGAAGTAACGATCGCCGATGTTGCGACCCCCGATCACCGCCTCGCGACCATCCACCAGCAGCAGCTTGTTGTGCATGCGGTGGTTGATGCGACGGAAGCTGAGCAGGCCTTCCAGCAGCAGGGTCAGGGGACGCCAGCCCCTCAGCCAGAACGGATTGAACAGGCGAACCTCGATGCCGGGCTCTGCCGCCACCACCTCCAGGAAACGATTGTCGCCGGCATAGAGGTCGTCGATGAGCAGCTGGACTCGGACCCCGCGCCGCGCCGCATGGAGCAACTCCGACAGCAGCAGCTTGCCGCTGCTGTCCTCCTCCCAGCTGTAATACTGGGCCTGGATCCGGCTGCGGGCGCCACGGATCAGCTGGCAGCGGGCCTTGAGGGCGGTGCCGGGATCGTCGAGCAAAGCAAAGTCGGCGGTGAGCAAGGGTCATCTCCTTGTCATGAGGCGGTGGCATAACCCAGACAACCGCCCCGATTGCAGCATGTCAAGGAGTCGATGATGGAACTGCGCGACCACCCCTCCCTCAGCCAGCGACCACAGGCCAGCCAGCCGGATCCCACTCCCGCCAGGCTGCTGACCCCCTGGTACCAGCAGCACCGGGATCAGGACTGGGAGACCCTCCCCCTTGCGCGTGAGGATGGCCTTTCCGACCGGCACTGACGCTCAGGGCTGCGCCGCCTCTATGGCCTCGGATTTGCCCTCCAGCTGGGGCAGGCTGAAGCGGTAGGCTACGTAATACTTGTAGATGGTGCCGACGTAGTTGATGGGCCCCTGGCCGACCTCGTTGGCCACCAGCTGCTCCACGTTGCCAAACCAGACGTTCGGATCCAGCCCCCTCTCCCTCGCCTTGGCCTGCAGCGCCTGCACTCGGTTCGGGCCCGCATTGTAGGCCGCCAGGGCGAACAGGTGGCGGTTGAGCCTGTCCATCCCGGGATCGTTGAAGTAAGTATCGAGAATGAGCCGCATGTAACGGCAGGCCGCCTCCACATTGCCTTCCAGGCTGGTGAGCCTGGCACCGCGGATCCCCACCTCGCCCCCCGTGCTCGGCAGCAATTGCATGATGCCGACCGCCCCGCGGTGGGAGCGGACATTGGGGTTGAGCCCCGACTCCTTGTAGGCCAGCGCCGCCAGCATCAGCCAGTCGAGCTGATATTTGTCGGCCTGGGTTTCCAGCACCTTGCGGATGGTCGACAGCCGCCCCAGGGGATCCGGTGCCAGTATGTTGCTCATCTGGTCACTCTGGGCCATCAGGCGGCGCAGGGTCATGTCGCTGTAGAGGGTGCGTTTGCTCGACTCCGAGATATAGGCGTTCACCGCCTTGAGCAGTTCGGGGCTGTTGTTGCGCAGCGCCCAGGCACTGCGTCCCTTGTCCCGCAGCGGGATCAGCTTGTGGGCCTTGAGGCCCCCTATCATGTCGAGCCAGATCCGTCCCTTGAAGCTGTCGGTGACGGTCAGCGGTATGATGCCGGCCGCCACCATCTCCAGCAGATCCCCGTCCTGCAGGTACTCGGGCACCGTCTCTATGTAGACGGGGGGCAGCCCCAGCTCGCGGAACAGCCAGTTGAGCTGATGCAGGCTCTCGTAATAACTGGAGCTGGCCCGTACCCAGATCCGCCGACCGGAGAGCTGGGTGATGCGGTTGAAACCCGTCAGCTCCCGCTGGCTCACCACCCACTCCTCGATGGGCGAGATGAGCGGCTGGGAGAAGGTGACCTGCTCGCGCCGGGTCGGCGTCACCGTCAGGTTGGCCGCCACCAGATCCCCCCGCCCCTCGGTGAGATAGTCCAGCAACTTGTCCTGACGCACCGGGATGTAGATGATCTTGAGCTTGAGCTTCTCCCTGGCGAGATAGGTCTGGTTCAACCAGCGCTCGAAGCCTTGCAGTTGATTGACCAGGATGCCGTACTGGGCACCCTTGTCGAAGAAGAAGAAGCCCCGTTCATAGACCACCAGGGCCCTGAGTTCCTTCTTTTGCAGTATGTGTTCGAGATCCCCGGGTTGGGGCAGGAGTTTGGGTTTGACGTCCGCAGCGCGCGAAGGGGCATCACCAGGCTGGGAACCGAGATCCGCCGCCAGCAGAGGGAGAGAACAGAAGACCAACAGGGCCCAAAGCCATCGCATCATGATGTAGTCACCTTCTGTGGGTCGACTCGAACCGGATGATTCCCCGCCAAGACAAGGCCTGGAACAGATGACAGAGTGCCATCAGGGTATCAGGTCACCCCTCTGCACCAGAGCGACGCGTGCCGGACTGGAACCGGAACGTCGTGGGATAACTCACTATACAACGCAAAGAGAGGGAAAAGGCGAGGGGCAACGCAATACGGCAGGCAAGCCTGCCGTCTCATCAGGGGCTCAGATAGAGCGGGCACGCATCTCGAAAATCAGCTTCTCGGCGGTGCAGGTGAATTGCAGGCGGGCCTTCAGGATCACGCCGTCTGCGCCCTGGGTCAGTTCGCTGTCGATCACGGCTTCGGCGGTCACCTGCTTGGCCAGCGCCTCATAGGCTGCCAGCTTGGCACGGGCGTCGGCTTCTGCCGCGGCCTCGATCACCAGCTCCATCACATCGTCGCCTTCACCTATGATGGTGCCGATCTCGGCGAAACAGCCGCAGCTGTCGCAGGTTTCATTCAATTCCACTTTTTCGTCTACAGACATACTTCCACTCCTACTCATTTCGGATGTACTTCATCGTCACGCAAGGCTTTACGAAAATCCCTGATGGCGGTGCCCAGATCCTCACCGGCGCCGGCCAGGCGTTTGCTGCCAAACACCACGACGACGACCACCAGCAGGATCAACAGATGCCAGATATGAATTCCACCAAGTCCCATAGGGCGACTCCTGACAGATAGATACCCGTTGTTTGTATCAAAAGAAGGCGCAACGATTGTTGGGCAAAATCAAGGCAGGCGCAAGTTGGCAGGAAAATCGTCAAAAGACATAAAAAGATACGGCGACCTTTGGCCGCCGTATGAGTCGGTGCTACTTGTCCCCTCAACCGCTACATCCTGTACCAGCCGCCATGAAGGCGAGAGACAGTTCGAGCATAGGGTCGCCAAGATATGAAAACAAATGGTATAAATTCATCTAAGAATTGAAGAGGATTCATATCATGTTGCTGGAACAGCTCGGGCGCATAGACCTTAATCTATTGATTATCCTGCAAGTCTTGCTGGAGGAGCGCAATGGCAGCCGGGCTGCCCGTCGCCTGCATCTGAGTCAGTCGGCCGTCAGCAAGGCGCTGGGCCGCCTGCGGGAAACCTTCGACGACCCCCTGTTCGTCCGTTCAGCCTACGGGCTGGACCCCACCCCGCGCGCCCTCGATCTGCAGCAGCAGTTGCAACCCATACTGCTGTCGCTGGACAACCTGATCCAGCCCCCCGCCTTCGATCCCGTCAGCACCGAGCGGGAGTTCGTCATCGCCAGCATGGACAGCGCCTTCACCCTGTTCGCGCCGCTCTACCTCAGCGAGCTCAAGCGTCAGGCACCGGGGATCCGGCTGCGTTACGAGGAGTGGACAGAGCACAGCCTGACCGAGATGAGCCAGGGTCAGGTGGACATCGCCTTCACGGTGCGTGAGAACTGCATCAATTCGGATTTCAGGCTGGATACCCTGCCCAACGCCATCTGCCAGCGACTGCTCGCCATCGATGATCTCACCTGCCTGGTACAGCGGGATCATCCGGCGCTGCGCGAACACGAGTGGGATCTCCCCCGCTACCTGGCCTATCCCCACGTGCAGACCTATTGCGAGGGGCGCGACCGCTGGATGCTGGATCACAAGCTGGCGGAGCAGGATCTCTATCGCCGTATCGAGGCGACCGTGCCCTCCTTCGAGGCGGCGCTGCGCATGGGCATGCACTCGGACATGATAGTGACCCTGTCACGGCTCTATGCCCGTCACGCGACCCAGGTCTATCCGCTGGTGCCGCTGCCGCTGCCCATCGCCCTCGACAGCATCTCCCACCTGCTTATCTGGCATCAGCGCCACGAGGAGGATCCGGGACATCGCTGGCTGCGGGAGACCCTGCTCGCCCTCATCATGGGCAAGCTGGAGAGCCCGCCCGGCGACCCGTCCCGCGCGGACGAGGCGCTGGCCGTCATGGACGCACAATAAGAAAGGGGCTGCCAGGCAGCCCCTTTCTTCTTACCCCTTGCCCGTCACCGCCAGATAGTGGTGCACGCCATCCAGCAGCATCTGCACCGAGATCATCACCAGCAGCATACCCATCAGCCGCTCCACGGCGGTGAGTCCTCGCTCACCCAGCAGCTTGTTGAACAGCTCGTAGAACATCAGTATCACGGCGCTGGCGCCCCAGGCCATCAGCAGGGCCAGGGACCAGTCCGCCATCCGGGTCGGCTCCTGGTTCGCCAGCAGCAGCAGGGAGGCCAGGATGGAGGGGCCCGCTATCATGGGAATGGCCATGGGCACCAGGAAGGGCTCCTCCCCCGCCGCCAGCCCGGTCACGCCACCGGGGCTCGGGAAGATCATCTTGATGGCGATGAGGAACAAGATGATGCCCCCGGCGATGCTGACCGCCTCCTGACGCAGGTTCAGGAAGCTCAGGATCTGCTGACCGGCAAACAGGAAGCCCAGCATGATGCCCAAGGAGAACAGCAGCTCGCGGATCATCACCTTGCGCCGCCGCTTGGGATCGACATGGCGCAGGATGGAGAGGAAGACCGGCAGGTTGCCCAGCGGATCCATGATCAGAAACAACATGACGGCAGCGGAGAACGTATCCATACAGGTTCCCGGGCGTTGCCCAGGCCAAGCCTTTAACAGAGGGGGGAGAGGGCGAAATATAACAAAGGAGACGGGATTCGGCGAGCGCCCCGGTGCGCTCGCCGCGGGATCAGCCGTGGTTGCAGACCTTGTCGGCCCGGGTCTGGAAGCCCTGTTCGGACTCGATGAACTTGCCGCGTTTGGCCAGAAAGTCGATCAGCGCCTCCACATCCATCTCGCTCGCGCTGCAGGTATGGAAACGGGCATCGGCGCCAAAGCGCGCCTCAATCACCTCCTTGAGGCTGGCCCGGGTAAAATGGCCCCCCTCTTCCAGCATCATCTCCATCACTTCGTGACCGTGTATCGACTGGGACATCTCAAACCTCTTTAATCATCATGTCAGATGTCAATTAGAGCCTGAACCCCGTCTCCCGATCTTGATGTAAGCCAACAAAACGCCTTTTTTAGCGCTCCCAGGCTGGCCGGGAGCCTCCCTTTGTCGATAATGTGGCAACCTGATCGGGGGATGGCTACACTAGCGCCCCTTTGCCATCGCAGACAGAAAATAAGGACATTGGCGTCATGCTGTTCCATGGATTGGTCTTCAAGCCCTGGCGGATCTGGACCCGCCGCCCACTCTGGTTGAAGACCCTGCTCGGCATGCTGACCGGGATCGGGCTCGGGCTCGGCTTCAGCGAGCAGGCACTGCTGCTCAAACCCATCGGCGTCCTGTTCGTGAACACCATACAGATGCTGATGGTGCCTCTCATCTTCTGCTCCGTCATCGCCGGTCTCACCGCCCTGCTCAAGGGCAAGACCCTCGACCGGATCGCCGGCAAGGCCATAGGTCTCTACCTCTGCTCCACCGCCGTCGCCATCTGCATCGGCCTGGTGATGGGCTGGCTGCTGGAACCCGGCATGGGTGCCAATATGGGACCCTACGAGCGGACCGGCGTGATGGTGCAACCGACCCTGGCCAGCGTGCTGAGTCATCTGGTGCCCCACAACCCGGTGCAAGCCATGGTGGATGGCAAGATCCTGCAGGTGATCGTGTTTGCAGTGGCCCTCGCCCTGGCCCTTAATGCCACCGGGCGGCGCGGCCGCCCCGCCATTCTGTTCTTCACCTCCCTGGCGGAGGGGATGTTCAAGCTGACCCAGATGGTGATGGCGCTGGCCCCCTATGGCGTCTGCGCCCTGATGGCCTGGATGACGGGCAAATACGGGGTGAGCCTGCTACTGCCCCTGCTCAAGGTGATCGGCGCCGTCTACCTCGGCTGCCTGCTGCATGTGCTCGGAGTCTACAGCAGCCTGCTGATCCTGCTGGCCCGCCTCAATCCGCTGCACTACTTCAAGAGCATCGTCGACGCCCAGGCGGTGGCCTTCACCAGCAGCTCAAGCAGCAGCACCCTGCCCATCAGCCTGGCCTGCGCCGAGCGCCGGCTGGGGGTCTCCCCCGCCATCACCGCCAAGGTGCTGCCCATCGGCGCCACCATCAACATGGATGGCACCGCGCTCTATCAGGGGGTGACGGCGCTGTTCGTGGCCCAGGCATTCGGGGTGGATCTGCACGTGGTGGATTACCTGACCATCATCAGCATCGCCACCCTGGCCAGCATAGGCACGGCGGGCACGCCGGGCACCGGGCTGATGCTGCTGACTCTGACGCTGACCGCGGTGGGATTACCGCTGGAAGGGGTGGCGCTGATCGCAGGAATAGACAGGATCCTCGACATGGCCCGCACCACGGTCAACGTCTCCGGTGACATCCTGGTGTCAGTGCTGATCGCCCGCAGCGAGAAGGAGCTGGATCTGGCGATCTATCACGATGCCAGCGCGGGTGAGGACATCGACTTCACCCTGCGCTGAGGGACGGGAGAAGGGGAAGCTCTCAGTGATCCTGGGGATCGTGATGGCAGCGCCAGCAGATATCGAAGTTGGCGCCGTTCTCCTCCCCGCACTGGCCGCACAACCAGCCGTTGCCCTGGCGCTGCTGGTAGCGCTCGATGATCCGGCCTGCCCGTCGGCGATCCTGCTCGCACACCATCAGGGTCACCTGCAGCAGATCCACGGGCAACTCCCCCAGCGCCCCCGAGAGCCCCTCCCCACTGAGGCGAACTCTGACCCCTTCTACCTCTAACGCTCCCTTCAAGGCGTGCGCCTCCAGGGAGTGAGAGGCCCGATACAAGTTAATCCACTGCTCCATATATCCTTTCCTCACAACAGCCTGCCTGATCATCGACCCGTCCCCAGAGGGTGGACCCCTCGATACCGGCTTCGAAGCCACTGCGCCGTGGCTGTCCTCCACCGGTACTCAGGTTAATGGCCATTTTCATATGTCCGGCCATGCCGCTCACAGCAGATTGTCGATGCCGTAAGCCGGGCCATTGGCCACCAGAAAATCGATAAACACCCTCAACTTGCGCGGCATCAGCCGCCGCTCGGGAAACAACAGATAGATGGGCACCTTGGGCTGCTGCCAGTCCGGCAGCAGGGCCACCAGGGAGCCGTTGGCCAGCTCATCATGGCACAACATGGCGGGCAGAGAGGCGAGCCCCAGCCCGGCCTTCGCCGCCTCTCTGGCACAGGTGATGTTGTTGACCTGGAAACGGGACGGCGGATCCACCAGCACTTCCCGGCCATCCCGCTCAAAACACCAGTGTGAGGCGAGAAAACCGCTGCTCACCGCGACCCGCTCATGGCGTACCAGATCCTCGGGCCGGGCGATCGCCGGGCTGCGCGCCAGATACTCGGGGCTGGCGCAGAGCAGGCGTCCCGTGCTCCACAGGCGCCGCGCCGCCAGACTGGAGTCGCTCATGTCGCCTATTCGCACTATGGCATCCAGCCCCTCGCTGATGGGATCCACTATGCGGTTGGTCAGCTCCAGATCCACTCTCAGCCCAGGATAGGCCTGCAGAAAGTGGGCCACCAGCCGCCCCACCACCAGCTGTCCCGTCTCGATGGGGACCGCCAGTTTGAGGGTCCCCGTCACCTCCTGCTGACTGGCGCTCAGCATCAGTTCGGCCTGGGCCAGCTCCTCCACCGCCTTGCTGCAGCGCAGGTAATACTGCTCCCCCGCTTCGGTCAGGGTGAGCTGGCGGGTGGAGCGATAGAGCAGCCGCACGCCGAGGTGCTGCTCCAGATCGGCGATGCGGCGGCTCACCGTCGCCTTGGTCATGCCCAGCTCCTGGGCCGCCGCGGTGAAGGAGCCCTTGTCGACGATGCGCACCAGAATCAAGGCTGCGTTCAGGTCCATTGTCTCACCAGTGAAACTGTATATCTCATGAATGGATACTAATCGAAACAGTGACACGATGTTAGCCTGCCCGCCACAGTTCAGGAAAAACCCATATCATGAGTCAACGCAAGAAGATCCCCCTGCTGGCAGCCCTGCTGCTGGCCCTGCTCGGCATGTTGTTTGCCGCTTACTGGTATCTGCACGGCCGCCATTTCGAGAGCACCGACAACGCCTATCTGCAGAGCGAGGTGACCGGTATCGGCTCCAAGCTGCCCGGCTACATCGGCGAGGTGCTGGTGACCGACAACCAGGAGGTCAAGGCCGGCCAGCTCATCGCCAGGCTGGATGACAGGGAGTACAGAACCCGGGTGCTCGAGGCCGAGGCCGATCTGCACCTCAATCAGGCGACGGCGGAGAACCTGGCCGCCACCCGCACCCAGCAACTGAGCCTGATCCGTCAGGCCGAAGCCAGGGTCGCCTCGGCCAATGCCGAGCAGGTGCGGGCCCAGCAGCAGGTGCGCCGGGTCAGTCAGCTCAATCAGCGCAACTACAGCTCCCAGGACAGCCTGGACGAGGTGCGCGCCGGTTTGCAGGTCACTCAGGCCCAGGAGCAGGAGGCCAGAGCCGCCCTGCAGGCCGCCCGTGAGCGGCTGCTGGTGCTGGACGCCGAAGCCAAGCAGAACCAGGCCAGGCTGGCACTGAGTGAAGCCCAGCTCGAACAGGCCAGACTGGAACTCGGCTACACAGAGCTGCGGGCACCGGCCGACGGCATCATCGGCAAGCGCAGCCTGCGGGAAGGACTCTATGTGCAGTCCGGCATGCAGGTGGCCAGCCTGGTGCCGCTGCAACAGGTGTGGGTCGAGGCGAATTTCAAGGAGACCCAGTTGCAGCACATGCAACCGGGCCAGCGCGTGGAGGTGATCCTGGATGCCTATCCGGATCAGCCGGTCGAGGGGATCATCGACAGCCTGGCCCCCGCCACCGGCGCCAAGTTCGCCCTGCTGCCGCCGGAGAACGCCACCGGCAACTTCACCAAGATAGTGCAACGGGTGCCGGTCAAGATCCGCATCCCCGAGCCGGGTGCACTGGCAGGCAAGCTGCTGCCGGGTCTCTCCACCGAGGTGATCGTCGACACCCGTACCCCTGAGCCCGTGGTCGCCGCCCACTGATGGAACCCATTCCACGTCGCAACTGGATCGCGGTCATGGGGGGCCTCATCGGCGCCTTCATGGCCATCCTCGACATCCAGATCACCAACGCCTCCCTGAAGGACATTCAGGGCGCCCTGTCGGCCACCCTGAGCGAGAGCTCCTGGATCTCCACCTCCTACCTGGTGGCGGAGATGATCGCCATCCCCCTCAGTGGCTGGCTGAGCCGGGGACTGAGCGTGCGCCGCTACCTGCTGTGGACCACGGGGGCCTTCATCGTCGCCTCCGTGCTCTGCTCGTTCAGCTGGAACCTCACCAGCATGATCGTCTTCCGGGCGCTGCAGGGCTTCACCGGCGGGGCGCTGATCCCCATGGCCTTCTCCCTCATCGTCAGCCTGTTGCCACTGCACAAGCGGGCCACCGGCATGGCGCTGTTCGGCCTGTGCGCCACCTTCGCCCCCGCCATAGGCCCGACCCTGGGTGGCTGGCTGACGGAGCAGCTCTCCTGGCACTATATCTTCTACCTGAACGTGCCCCCCGGCCTGCTGGTGATGGCCATGCTGGCCCACGGTCTGGACAGGAAGCCGGTGGACTGGGAGGTGATAAAACGGGTGGATCTGGTCGGCATCCTCACCATGGCGGTGGGGCTGGGTCTGCTGGAGGTGGTGCTGGAGGAGGGCAATCGGGAGGACTGGTTCGGCTCGAGCTTCATAGTGCGGCTCACCGTCATCTCTGTGGTGGCTCTGGTGTTCTTCGTCATCAGCCAGTTGCTGCGCCGCCACCCCCTGGTCAATCTGCGGCTGCTGCACAGCCCGCGCTTCGCCCTGGCCTGCTTCGCCTACCTGGTGCTCGGCATGGCGCTGATGGGGTCCATCTATGTGCTGCCGCTCTACATGGCGCAGATCCACAACTACAACGCCCTTGAGATAGGTGAGGTGCTGATGTGGATGGGCCTGCCCCAGTTGCTGGTGCTGCCCCTGGTGCCCAGGCTGGTCACCCGGATAGATCCACGCTACCTGGTGAGCTTCGGCTTCCTGGTGTTTGCCATCAGCTGCTTCATGAATGTCAACATGAGCGCCGACTACGCCGGTCCCCAGCTGATCCAGTCGCTGATCGTGCGGGCCTTGGGCCAGCCCTTCATCATGGTGCCCCTCTCCCTGGTGGCGACCGCCAGCCTGACCCCGGAGGAGATCCCCTCCTCCTCCACCCTGCTCAACGTGCTGCGCAACCTCGGGGGTGCCTTCGGCATCGCCATCATCGCCACCCTGATCGACAACGACACCCGCATCCATGCCAGTCAGATCGGCAGCACCCTGGCCGCCACCAGCATCGAGGGGCAGAGCTACCTGTTGCAGCTGGCCCAGACCATGATGGCGCAAGGCTCGGATCCGGCGCTGGCGCAGCAGCAGGCCCAGGCCATGCTGTCGAACACCATCAACCGGGAGGCCGCCATCATGGCCTACAACCAGGTGTTCTACGTGATGGGCATCTTCCTGCTCATCGCCAGCGCCCTGATGCTGCTGCTCAGGCAACCGGCCCCCAGGGCGGCGGATGCAGAACCGCTGGAGGCGTAATCCAGAAACCAGAAACGGGCCGAGCGGCCCGTTTCTTTATGGTCGACGAAGCCTGCTTATCCCGCGAGAGAGGCGGCGATCAGGAACTGGGCGGCGAAGTAGCTGCTCATGATCCAGGCCGTGGCATGGGGGAAGGGGCGGCGGAAGCGATCGAGGGCCAGCATGCTGTCGGAGAAGAGGAACATCAGTGCCCCCACCAGGGCGGCGGCACTGCCCGCGGTGAGGGAGGCGTGCCAGGCCCCGGCGGCCACCCAGGCCATGGCGATGATCACCAGCATGTAGCAGAAGACGGGGATCTTCATCTCGCCGAGCCTGCCCCACAACAAGCCGAACACCATGCCGGCCACCAGCAACAGCAGCAGGCCGTCGATCAGCTTCAGCACCAGAGGGCCCTGGGCAAAGCCGACGATGTAGCAGAGGTGGGCGACAAAAAATGCCGCCAACCCCTGAATGAAGCGATCCCTTGGCAGCATCAGCAGCACGTCACCGGCCAGCGACAGGCAGAGGCCGAGCAGGATCCAGGCATGGGAGCCGTTGTGATCGTCACTCTGGTAACCGAATGCCAATGCGATGATGAACAGCATGGTCAGCGGCTTGCTGATGTAAAACTGACGGGAGTCTGAGCCATAAGCCGCGCGGATGTGCCACCAGCCAGATGCGATGATCAAGAAACTCAATAACATGCCCTGCTCCTCACCGATTGCTCGCACTCACACGGCAACCTCTTTAGTGCACGCAAGAGTAGCAAATTCCCCCGCCCAGTGGCAGGGGGCGAAGCAGATGACACCCTACACCTAAAGTCTAATTGCCCCCTGCTCGCGGCTCGGGCATAAGAGACAGCTCTGGAGGATCACCATGGAAGACGCAATGACCAACTACCTGCCCGCCATCGATATCATGATGTGCCATCTGGGGATCAGCTTCGAACAAGCCTGTGAGCAGCTTGGTCTGAGTCAGCAAGAACAGCAGAGCCTGATCCTGCTGCAGAAACAGACTCAATCAAACTAATCCGCCCGGTATGGACATCATGATGTGCCATCCGGGGGGGCAGCGTCGAACAAGCCTGTGAGCAGCTTGGTCTGAGTCAGCAAGAACAGCAGAGCCTGATCCTGCTGCAGAAACAGACTCAATCAAACTAATCCGCCCGGTATGGACATCATGATGTGCCATCCGGGGGTCAGCTTCGAACAAGCCTGTGAGCAGCCTGGTCTGAGTCAGCAAGAACAGCAGAGCCTGATCCTGCTGCAGAAACAGACCCAGTCACACTAACCCTCCTGGCATCATGCCCACGGTATTGAAAACGGCGCCCGAAGGCGCCGTTTTTATTGGATGAGGAGTTATCAGCGAGTGGCCCGCCGGCGTTGCAGCCAGACCACGACCCCGAACAGCAGGAAGCCAGGCAACCACATCAGCTCCTTGTGCCAGCGTTCGGTTGGGGCCTTGACGACAAGGATCTCCTGGTCAAACTCCATGCCGGCCGCCGCCGCCGGACTGCCGAAGGTAACGTTGTCGATCAGGGTCTTGCCATCCTGCTCGTACAGGGTCAGCCCCAGACTGGCCAATTTCTCTTCCCCATTGGCTCCGGCAGGTACCGCCAGCAGCACGGTGGACTGACGCAGCTTGCCCACCGCATCCTCCCCCTGGATCCGCAGTCGCAGCGTACTCTCCGCTTCCACCTCGCCCAGGGTCTGGGCCAGTTGGGCCGGCGGCGTCTCACGATAGGGATCGTGCACCATATCCATCCAGAAACCGGGACGGAACAGGGTGAAGGCCACCAGCAGCAGCAGCACGTTTTCGTACCAGCGACTCTTCACCAGGAACCAGCCCTGGGTGGCGGCGGCGAAGATCAGCATGGCGACGGTGGCCACCACGAAGATCAGCACGCCGTGGGCGAAGTCCACGTCGATCAGCAGCAGATCGGTGTTGAAGATGAACAGGAACGGCAGCGCCGCGGTGCGCAGGCTGTAGTAGAAGGCGGTGATCCCGGTCTTGATGGGATCCCCCTTGGAGACGGCGGCCGCCGCGAACGAAGCCAGTCCCACCGGCGGGGTCACATCCGCCATGATGCCGAAATAGAACACGAACAGATGGACCGCGATGAGCGGCACGATGAGGCCGTTCTGCTGCCCGAGCGTCACCACCACGGGGGCCAGCAGGCTGGACACCACGATGTAATTGGCGGTGGTGGGCAGCCCCATGCCGAGGATCAGGCTCAGCAGGGCGGTAAGGAGCAGCATCAGCAGCAGGTTGCCCATGGAGAGCATCTCTACCAGATCCGCCAGCACCAGGCCGACCCCGGTCTGGGAGACGGCACCGACTATGATGCCGGCGGTGGCGGTGGCGATACCGATGCCGATCATGTTGCGGGCACCGGCCACCAGACCTTCCTTCAAGTCCACCAGACCATCACGGGTCGAGCCGTAGTCATGCTTGCCGTCGGTGCGCAGCCAGTTCAGCAGCGGCCGCTGGGTCAGCAGGATGATCACCAGCATGACGGTGCCCCAGAAGGCCGACAGCCCGGGCGAGAGGCGCTCCACCATCAGGCACCATACCAGTACCACCACCGGCAGCAGGAAGTGCAGGCCGGAGAGCAGCACGGCACGGGTATTGGGCAGCTCGGTCAGCGGCTGGCCCGGATCCTCGGCGGGCAGCGGCGCATTGCTGGCCGCTATCTTCAGCAGGCCCAGATAGACGGCCGCCAGCAGCAGGGCGATCCCGGGCAGGGCATAGTCTCCCAGCGCCGGCTTGAGCCAGCCCAAGCCGTAGTAGACAGCCATCGACAGGCCGCTGATGAGGGTGGCACCGAAGGCGAAGCCAGTCAGGCGACGCAGCCAAGGCTTGGGTTGATGGCCGCCGATGGGCTCCATGCCGAGCTTGAGCGCTTCCAGATGGACGATGTAGAGCAGCGCGATATAGGAGATGGCCGCCGGCAGGAAGGCGTGCTTGATGATCTCCACGTAGGGAATGCCCACGTACTCCACCATCAGGAAGGCCGCTGCCCCCATCACGGGGGGCATGATCTGGCCGTTGACCGAAGAGGCCACCTCGACCGCCCCCGCCTTCTCCTTGGAGAAACCGACCCGCTTCATCATGGGAATGGTGAAGGTGCCCGTGGTGACCACGTTGGCGATGGAGGAGCCGGAGATGACGCCGGTCAGGGCCGAGGCCACCACGGCCGCCTTGGCAGGGCCACCACGCAGGTGACCGAGCAGGCTGAAGGCCAGCTGGATAAAGTAGTGCCCGGCACCGGCCCGTTCCAGCAGGGCGCCGAACAGCACGAACAGGAACACGAAACTGGTGGAGACCCCTAGGGCGATGCCGAACACCCCCTCGGTGGTGATCCACTGGTGGTTCGCCAACGCGGTGAAGCTCACCCCGCGGTGAGCCAGCAGCCCCGGCATCCAGGGGCCAGCCAGGCTGTAGGCGAGAAACACCAGGGCGATCACCGCCAGGGCCGGGCCCAGGGCGCGGCGAGCCGCCTCCAGCAGCAGCGGGATGCCGATGCAGGCGGTGACCAGATCGGCGGTGGTGAGGTTGCCGGGACGCTGGGCCAGGGCCTCATACATGACGAACAGATAAGCGGCCGCACTGGCGGCAATCAGACCGAAAGCGATGTCGCCGAGCGGTACCCTGTCTCTGGGGGAACGCCGGAAGGCCGGAAACACCAGATAGGCCAGCAGCAGGGCGAAGGTCAGGTGAATGGCACGGGTTTCGGTGTCATTGAGTACGCCGACCCCGAAAATGAAGGGGAGCGGCGAGGCGATCCAGAGCTGGAACAGAGACCAGGCTAGCGCCAGCCCGGTGATCAGCCAGCCCATGAGACCCAGCGGTAGCCGAGCGCCCACATCCTGGGCGATCAGTTCCTCGGTAGAGAGTTGTTTTTCTTGCATAGGGTTAACTTTTGCCTGCGAGTACAACGACACGACACCCGCTGCCGGTGTGGCAGGCGGGTGTCGAAGAGAACGATGGAAGGCCGGCAGGCCTTCAATCAGAGCCAGCCACGCTCTTTGTAGTAGCGTACGGCACCTTCATGCAGGGGCGCGGAGAGACCCACCTTGATCATGTCGGCCTCTTTCAGGTCGGCAAAGGCCGGATGCAGACGCTTGAAGCGGTCCAGATTGTCGAACACCGACTTCACCAGCTGGTAGACCACTTCCGGATCGGCCTTGGCACTGGTGGAGAGCACCGCCTTGCCACCGATGGACGGGGTCGGCTTGTCGCTGCCCTTGTAGATGCCACCCGGGATCTCGGCCTTGGTGTAGTAGCTCTTCTCGGCCAGCAGCTTGTCGATGTCGGCACCGGTCACGGGCACCAGTACGGCATCCGTGGTGGTGGACGCTTCCTGGATGGCACCGTTCGGGTGACCGACGAAGTAGCTCATGGCGTCGATGTTGTTGTCACCCAGAGCGGAGGCCTGCTCGGCCGGCTTCAGCTCGGAGACCAGGCCGAAGTCGCTCTTCTTCCAGCCCTTGACCGCCATGATCTCTTCCATGGTGTCACGCTGGCCGGAGCCCGGGTTGCCGATGTTGACGCGTTTGCCCTTCAGGTCATCGAAGCCGGCGATCTTGGCGTCGCGGCGGGCGAGAATGGTGAACACTTCGCTCTGCAGGGAGAAGACGGCGCGGATGTCATCCATGGCCCCCTCGGCCTGGAAGGGCGGCAGCCCCTTCATCGCCTTGTACTGGTGGTCGGACTGCATGATGCCGAAGTTGAACTCACCGCTGCGGATGCCGTTGACGTTGGCCACGCCACCGCCACTGGCCGGCGCGTTGCACTTGATCTGGTGATCGGCGGCGCCGCGATTGAGGAAACGACAAATGGACTGGCCCGCCACGTAGTAGACGCCGGTCTGACCACCGGTGCCTATGGTCACGAAGCGCTCCTGCGCTTGCAGCGGACCACCGAAAGTAGCACCGACCAGGGCAGCCGACAGGGCGCACGCCAAGGATAATCCTTTCATGTTCTTCATCCTTTTCATTGATTTATCTCACCCGATTCCCGGGTGAATATGAGACGGACCCGCATCAAGACTGGGTCTGCCTATACAGCCTCGTACGAGGAAATGGTCGAGCGGCGAACGCCCTTCCATAAGCCACCATCATCCTGCGGTGAGATAATCAGCGTCATGCCGATCGGAGGTGATCTGACCACAACCTGGTCAGCTCAAAAGATTTAACGCCCCTGATTAAGCACATAGCGCCAACATAAATCAAACAAAACAGCAAAATGGCGGATTTAAATAGCGAGAATTTTGAAGCGGATCATTTATTTCTCTGCCGAAGATTAATTACATGAGCCGGTGAATGGAAGCAATAAAAAAGCAGTCAGAGTCTTTTGTAACCCTTTGCTGGCAAGGGCTAGCATCTTGGTTCGTTATATCGAAATAACGGCCATATCCAGCATGAATACCATCTTGATGACGGCGATATCGCCAAGATGCAGGAACCCCGATCGACCGTCGTCACCGACGGCTTGACCGGGGTTCTGTTACAACTCGTTTTCATCTACCCCTGACGATCACGCCTTGCTACCGGCCAGCTCCAGGATAAAGGCGAATTCCAGGGCGATGTCCTCATAAGCCTTGAAGCGTCCCGACTTGCCGCCGTGGCCGGCGTCCATGTCGGTGCTCAGCAACAGCTGGTTGTTATCCGTCTTCAGCTCACGCAACTTGGCAACCCATTTGGCGGGCTCCCAATACTGCACCTGGGAGTCGTGCAGCCCGGTGGTGACCAGCAGGTTGGGGTAGGCTTGCGCCTTGACCTGATCGTAGGGGCTGTAGCTCTTCATGTAGTCGTAGTAGCGCTTCTGGTTCGGGTTGCCCCATTCGTCGTACTCCCCGGTAGTAAGGGGAATGGACTCGTCCAGCATGGTGGTGACCACGTCGACGAAGGGTACCTGGGCGACCACACCGCGATAGAGCTGGGGTGCCTGATTGATGACGGCCCCCATCAGCAGGCCGCCGGCGCTGCCGCCCATGGCGTAGACCTGATCCCTGGCGCCATAACCCTGGGCCACCAGTGCCTCGGTCACGTCGATGAAGTCGTGGAAGGTATTCTGTTTCTTCAGCAGTTTGCCATCTTCATACCAGGGACGCCCCAGCTCCTCGCCACCCCGGATGTGGGCGATGGCATAGACGAAGCCTCTGTCCAGCAGGCTCAGGCGTGAGCTGCTGAAGTCGGGATCCATGCTGGCGCCGTAGGAACCGTAGCCATAGACCAGCAGCGGGTTCTTGCCCTCCTTCTTGAACAGATCCTTGCGATAGACCAGCGACACCGGCACGTCCACACCGTCGCGGGCGGTCACCCAGACTCGCTCGCTGGCATACTGATCCGCCTTGAAGCCCGCCACCGGCTGCTGCTTGAGCAGGGTGCGCTTGCCGCTGTCCATGTTCAGTTCATAGGTGGATGAGGGCGTGGTCATGGAGGAGTAGCCATAGCGCAGGGCGCTGGTGTCCGGCTCCGGGTTGTAGGCGAGCCAGGTGACATAGGCGGGATCGTCGAAGGCGATCTCTTTCTGCTCGCCGCTCTGCCAGTTGAGCTGGCGCAGCCGGGTCAGCCCCTTGCTGCGCTCCTCCAGCACCAGCCAGTCCCTGAACAGGGCATAGCTCTCCAGCAGCACGTCCGGATTGGGGGCGATCACCGCCTTCCAGCGATCCACCGGGCTCTCCCTGGTCTCGTAGAGGCCGAAGTTCTTGCCGTCCTTGTTGGAGCGCACATAGAAGCGGCCGCGGTAGTGATCCAGGCTGTATTCGTGATCCACCTGACGGGGCAGGAACAGCCGCGGCGCCTGGACCGGCGTGTTGGCATCGATGAGACGCGCCTCGCTGGTGGTGGTGCTGGAGAGGGCGATGACGATGAAGTCTTCCGAGGTGGTGGCGTAGAGGCTCACATAGAAGGAGTCATCCTTCTCCTCGTAGACCAGCTTGTCCTTCGCGGGATCGCTGCCCAGCTCGTGGCGATAGACCTGATAGGGCAGCAGGGTCTTGGGGTGCTTGCGCACATAGAACACCGTCTTGCTGTCGTTGGCCCACACCAGGTTGCCCGAGGTGTTCTCGAGCTTGTCGGCAGCCCAGGCGCCGCTCTCCAGATCGAGGAACTGGATCTGGTACTGACGGCGGGAGAGGAAGTCTTCCGCCACCGCCAGCCAGCGGTTGTTGCGGCTCACCTCCAGGGCCCCCAGCGAATAGAACTCGTGACCTTCGGCGCGCTGGTTGCTGTCCAGCATCAGGTTCGACGCCTGCTGGCCCTCCACCTTGCTGCGGGAGTAGATGGCGTACTCCTTACCCGGCTCATAACGGGTCTGATAGCGGTAGCCATTCTTCACATAGGGCACCGACTCGTCCTGCTGGGGGATGCGGGCCACCATCTCCTTGTAGAGCTGGTCACGCAACGGCTGGACCGGCTTGAGCATGGCCTCGGTGTAAGCGTTCTCGGCCTTGAGATAGTCCAGCACCTCGGGCTTCTGCCGCTCGTCGTCACGCAGCCAGTAGTAGTTGTCGATCCGGACGTCCCCGTGCTTTTTCAGGGTATGGGGATGCTTGGCGGCCACAGGGGGCAGGATGGGGGTTTCGCTTGTCGGCATGACGGACTCTTCATTGGCATGGGTACAGGGCACGGCAACCAGACAAGCCAGCAGCAGCAACCCTCGGGGAAAGATGAACATGTCGCATCCTTTGCGCTGTAACAGGGCAGGCTGGCTCGCGGGGAGCGCCATGAATTGACGATCAAGCCGCCGCCGCTCGCTCCGCCGGTGCGGAATCAAGGCTGGCAAACCGGAACATCGCCCCTGAGAAAATAAAGTGGCGATCAATCTGCCCCTTGTCGCCCTGGGTTGCAAGTGATCCCCTGACATTCGGCACGAAACCATGAAAAAGGGCCACCCTCTCACAAGGGTGGCCCTCCAGCTCTGGTCATGAACGACACGGGTTCGCTCAGGTGTGCCTCACATGATGGAGTTGTGCCGACTCATGACCAGTGTTCGTCAGCCGGAATAGCTCGACCAGACGGTGGTCGCGCCCTCCTCACTGATGCTCAGCACCTGATAGGGCTGACCGGGGATGTCCATGCCCGGCGCACTCTGGGGCATGCCCGGAATGGTCAGGCCACGGATCGCCGGTTTTTCCTTGAGCATCTTCTGCACGTCGGCAGCGGGCACATGTCCCTCCACCACATAACCATTCACCACCCCGGTGTGGCAGGAGGCCAGTTGCGGGGTGATGCCATGCTGCTGCTTGATGGGATCGAGCTGCTCGGTTTCCACGACCTTGACCTCGAAGCCGTTATCTTCCATGTGCTTGACCCAGGTCTCGCAGCAGCCGCAGTACTTGGATTTGTAGACGGTCATCTGCTCCGTTGCCAGGGCAGAGAAACTGATGGTACCGGCCAGCAGGGCCAGTAACAGGGACTTGTACATAACTCACCTCAGATAAGAAGAAATACCCAATGAACAGGGGACAAATCGACTCAACCGAGTGTGCGAGGGGGACGCTCCAGCCGTGCCCTCGGGGCATCCGGCACATAGAGAGAAGGGGAGAGGTAATCCGGGGAGTCAGGTTCCAGCATGGCCACCGTCAGGCTGTCGCCGGTCAGCACCGTCATGGCGAGGGCCGACGTGAAGCTGCCACAGGGCATGGCCTTCTCCAGAGTGCGCTCGCTCTGACTGCAGTGGGGCGTCAGGGTACAAAGATCGGTCGCGGCCCGGCTGCCAAACGACATCAACACCAGCACCAGACTCCACAGGGGGAGCCAGCGACGGGCGTGAGCGAGTTGGCGACGGGTAAAAACCATGACATGACTCAGTAATCAAAGGAGGCCTATGGTAACCCCTGGCCCCGGGGGAGGGTCAAGCCTGCCACCTGAGGGAGATCAAAAGAGGGTGAGATGGGCCGAAGGCCATGGCACACTCCCCCTGACAGCGTGGCGCCAAGAGAGGTGCGTACTACCAAGGCCTTCTCGTCCACCACTGGCGGCTCAGGGCGCTTCTTGATAACGTCGCCATTCGATGCATCTTATTCGCCGACACGAGTCCCGCTCAGGTTATGACCCCATGAAACGCATTCTGGTTATTTTCTCGCACCCGGCGCTGCAGAGCTCCCGGGCCAACCGGCAACTGCTGCAGGCCATCGACGGCCTGGAGGGGGTCACCCTGCACGACCTCTATCAGCAGTACCCGGACATGTATATAGACGTGAAGCGCGAGCAGGCACTGCTGGCGGAGCACGATCTCATCGTCTTCCAGCACCCCTTCTACTGGTACTCCTGCCCCGCCATCATGAAGGAGTGGATGGACCTGGTGTTGGAATATGGCTATGCCTACGGCCCGGAGGCTCATGCCCTGGCCGGCAAGCAGTGGCTCTCCGCCATCACCACCGGGGGCGCCCCCGAATCTTATTGCAGCGCGGGTTACAACCAGCGGCCCCTGCTCGACTTCCTGCTGCCGTTCCAGCAGACGGCGCAGCTCTGCGGCATGCACTGGCTGCCTCCCTTCGTACTGCACTCCTTCCACAAGCTCAAGGATCCTCAGGCCCTGCACCGCTGCGGCCAGGACTATCGTCAACTGCTCTGCGCCCTGCGCGATGAACAACTGACCCCGGCCCAGCTGGGTGCGAGCCCTTATCTGCGCGATCTGCTGGAGGTGCTCTGATGGGACATGGCTTGCTGTTTGACGCCTTGATCTACCTCTCGGCGGCGGTGATCGCCGTGCCGCTGGCCAAGCGCTGGGGGTTGGGGTCCGTGCTCGGTTATCTGCTGGCGGGCATCATCATAGGTCCCTTCCTGCTGGGGCTGGTGGGGGAGCAGAAGGATGTGATGCACTTCGCCGAGTTCGGGGTAGTGCTGATGCTGTTCCTGGTCGGGCTGGAGCTGCGTCCCGCCCTGCTGTGGCAGTTGAAGGGCCCCATCCTGGGGACAGGTGGCCTGCAGGTACTGCTCACCACCGCCGCCCTGACCGGGGTGGGCTATCTCATCGGCCTGCCCTGGCAACAGGGGCTCGCCATCGGCCTCATTCTGGCACTCTCCTCCACCGCTATCGTGCTGCAGAGCCTGCAGGAACGTAAACTGATGCAGAGCGAGAGCGGCCGTTCCGCCTTCGCTGTGCTGCTGTTCCAGGACATCGCCGTCATCCCCATCCTGGCTATCCTGCCGCTGCTCGCCATCGCGCCGGTAGCCAGCAACGGCAATCCGGATCTGGCGGGCTGGCAGCACGGTCTGCTGGTGGTTGCCGCCATCGCCGGCATAGTACTGGGCGGCCACTACCTGATGCGGCCGGTATTTCGTGCCATCGCTCAATCCCACATGCGGGAGATCTTCGTCGCCGCAGCCTTGCTGCTGGTGATCGCCATCGCGGTGCTGATGGAGTCGGTGGGGCTCTCCCCCGCCCTGGGCTCCTTCCTCGCCGGGGTGGTGCTGGCCGACAGCGAGTATCGCCACGAGCTGGAGGCGGACATAGAGCCGTTCAAGGGACTGCTGCTCGGCCTGTTCTTCATGTCGGTGGGGGCCGGCATCGACTTCGGCCTGTTTGCCGCCCATCCCCTGCTCATTCCGTCCCTGGTGGTAGGCCTGATGGTCTTGAAATGGGGGGTCCTGATGGTGCTCGGCCTGATCATTCGCATCTCACCGAGCCAGCGCTGGACCTTCGCCCTGGCGCTTGCCCAAGGGGGGGAGTTCGCCTTTGTGCTGTTTTCATTCGCCACCCAGAACAAGGTGCTGCCCAGTGACATCATCTCGCTGCTGACCCTGGTGGTGGCGCTCTCCATGGCGCTGACGCCGCTCTTGCTGATCCTCAACGATCGGGTGATCCAGCCATGGTTCGACTACCGCAACCAGGCCGACACACCCGAGCACGAACAACCCGAGCTGGTCGAGCACCCCGTCATCATCGCCGGTTTTGGCCGCTTCGGTCAGATAGTCGGACGTCTGCTGCACGGTCACGGCATCGGCACCACCATCCTCGAACAGGACGCCAGCCAGATAGAGATGCTGCGCAAGTACGGCTATCAGGTATTCTACGGGGATGCCAGCAGACTCGACCTGCTCCATGCCGCTGGCGCCCACAAGGCCAGGCTGCTGGTGCTCTCCATCAACGATCCGGCCACCTCTCTCGAGGTGATCGAGATGGTGAAGAAACACTTCCCGCACCTCAAGATACTGGCCCGCGCCCAGGACAGGCCCCATGCTCACGAGATCCTCCGTCACGGCGTCGACAGCGTGCACCGGGAAACCCTGGGTTCGGCCGTGGATCTGGGGGTAGAAGCACTGACCCAGCTGGGATTTCGGGCCAATCAGGCCTGGCGTGCGGGCCAGGTGTTCAAGCAGTATGACAACCGGCTGCTGCGGGAACAGGTCAACTACCTGGATGATGAACACACCTATATCAACAAGAGCCTGCAATACCGCGAGATCCTCTCCGATCTGCTGCAAGACGATCAGGAAGGACAGGAGCGTACCCACGCTCACAACTGGAACAGCGGTCTGCCCGACAACGACAAGGAAGCAATATGATTGCCTATTATCCCATGCTCAAACACCTGCACATGACCCTGGCCCTGGTCAGCCTGTTGCTGTTCATCTACCGCTGGAGCCTGGCACTGGCTGGCAGCGGGCGATTGCAACAGAAGTGGCTCAAGGTGCTGCCCCATATCAACGACACTTTCCTGCTGCTGTTTGGCGTGCTGCTGGCGGTGACCCTGCAGATGAGCCCGGGGCAACAGCCCTGGCTGATGGCCAAGCTGATCGCCCTGGTAGTCTACATAGGTCTCGGGGTCATGGCGCTCAAGCGTCCTGCTCGCGGCCAGAAGTTGGTGGCCGGTGTGGCGGCGCTGGCGGTGTTTGGTTACATGATTGGCGCCGCCATCACCAAGTCAGCCTGGTCCTGGGTGGCCTGATCCCCTCTTTGCCGGTGAGGGCTCAGTCCCTCACCCCCTTTCCACCTCCCCCTCTCATTCTCCCTACACATTTCCCCCCGACCGTGACAATAGGGGAAAAGAAGCGAACGCTTTATTTTGGCAAAAAAAGGCTCCATACAACCCCCTTCATTTTTGTTTTTATGATATTTATCAATTTCTTATCTTGATATGTATGAAAATGGCGACAGTTGTCGCAGCAAAACTTGCGACATAGACTGTCGCATGTCATGGCTAGGATACACTCAACGCTAAACCAGTGAAGGCATGCACCATGAGTAAGAAGCTGTTACGACAACTGACCTTGGCGCGTTGCATCCCGCACCGCCCTTACAAGCTGACCGCCAGCCAGCTCCAGGTAAAACTGGAAGAGGAAGGCATTCACGTCAGTCTGCGTACCGTGCAACGGGATCTGGAAGAGATGTCCGGCATGGGACTGTTCGACCTCACCTCCGATGAGCGCAGCAAACCTCACGGTTGGTGCTTCGAGCGCCACGGACTGAACGACTTTGCCAACATCATGCCGCTCTCGCTGGCGGTGGCCCTTAAAACCTGGAGTGATCAGGCGAGCCAACTGCTACCGGCGAGTGTATTGACCGAGTTGAATCCTCTGGTCGACAAGGCCAGCCAGGTGATCCGGGACAGTCAGAGCGAGCTGGCGGAACGTTGGCTCGAGAGCGTGCATCAGTCGCCGCGCCCATTTGCCGGCAACCCGGAGATCCGCCGCAGCACCCTGATCCGCGACGCCCTCTGGCGTGGTCGCAAGTTCAGCGCCGAGATCCAGCGCGTCATCAAGGAGCGCACCGTGTGGCTCTGTTATGACCGTATCAATCCGCTCGGGATCCTGAACCAGCCCGATGGCCCCATCCTGCTCTGCACCCTGTCCGAGCTGGATCCCAAGGTCTACGGCATTCCGTTCGATCACATAAAGAATGTGGAACTGACCAACTTCAGCGCCACCCAGCCGAAGGATTTCAATGTCCAGAGGCTGATCCGCGACCAGGGCTATCAGGACGTCAGCGGTCCGATCCGCTTCGTCGGGCGCATAGACGCCAACTGCCCCACCCTGATCGATGGGCAGATCCCGGGACACAACCCACGCATGACCCGCTACGACAAGCGCAGCGTGGTGGTGGAGACCGAGGTCCAGGATACGCCCGAGTTCCGCTCCTGGTTGAACAACATGAGCGGCAACCTGGAAGTATTGGCACCGGAGTCCCTGCGCAAGGCATATCCGACACCGGGTACCCGGGTCAGCTGAGCACAATCGGATGAATGATGAAAAGCCGAGCATGAGCTCGGCTTTTGTCTGTTTTTCACACATATTTATTCAATTAATTTTTAACTCTTACATCCCAGATTGAACCTTCTGTACCATCGTTTTCCTCCCTGTTTTTGGTTGTAAGAGATCCGCCATTCCTCCTGTAAGACCCCTCAGTGTTGAGCCGTACGTGAAGCCATCCCGAGAGCCCCATGCTTTCCTGAGAAACTAAATAAGACACTGATAAAAAAGACAAATTAAGATTAATGGTTGATATCTATTCAGCATCCGACGCTATCTGATGGCCTTTCATGCCTTGTTCCTGCCCACGATTGCCTTAGTATGGGTCTCACAAGGATGGCTGGTTCGGCAGGATGCAGGAACAGCGCATAAATAGGAAAAGCCACAGGACGTGGCAGGACACCTCAGGATGAGGTTGATAACCCGGATGGTTATCACAAGGAATGACAGGACAACCGCAGGATGCGGTCGAAGGACACCTCGGGATGAGGCAGGGTGGCACGGATAGTCACTCTTCAGGATGACAGGAACCCCGCAGGAGCGGCAGGAACAGCTTCAGGATGAAGCGAGATGACCAGGGTGGTTATCTGTCAGGATGACGCAAGGAACACCACTGGATGTGGTAATGGACACCTCCAGGATGGAGAGGGTGAAGCAATCAGGAGTGATTGCCAGGCTAGGATGGCCACAGGACACCCCAATGGAATGGGAAGGGGAAATTCCAAAGGAAAGGATAGAGTCAAGGATTGCAGGGAGCATGGCAGTTCAGGGACTGGACGAGATGACTTGAGGGGACGGCACACGCCGTCCCCTTTTCTTTATACCCACTTCAGCGAATCAGCCCATCCTGGGGTCGCGCTTACCCCATGTCCCGAAGTGTTGCCTGAATCACCTCACCCGCAGGCATAAGGAGCATCGCGTGGACGACTCCTGGCCACAGTTATCGAAACCAATATCTGTAGTGGTCAACTAAATCCGGACACTTGGTTAGGCCGATCCTCGGCTTTTGCTGGCGCGATCCCGTCATTGTGTTGATGTGGACGCCGCCAGTTGTAGTAATCCATCAG